>NZ_DOPT01000017.1:46436-93294 GCF_003512625.1 Herpetosiphon sp.
ACATCGGTTGGGGCTGATGTGGGTAGCGAAGTCGCAGTGGCAGTTGGTTTGATCACAGGCGGCGGCACCCGCGTTGGTTTCGCGGTTGGCCATGGTGTGCTCGTTGAGGTTGGTAAAACGACTTCGGTTGGCTCCTGCGTTGGTGTATGTGGCTTTGGCGGGAGCTTTGGGTTTGCAATATGTGGCAGATCAGTTGCCGCTGGCGCGATACTTGGCTGCTTGGTTGCTGTTGGACCAACCAAAACCTTCGCTGGTTGGGTCGGAATAGTCGTCAGATTGGCAATATCGATGCGCTGACGGCTTTGATCAAGCGTCTCAATCAGATCATGATGTTTGAGATTGTCAGTCGCATTTTCCACTGGAATAATTGCAATTGTCGTTTGCAGTTGCTGATTGACTTGGCTCAATTTGCTCCGTCGTGGGTCATTCGTATGGGTCGGCGCAAGCGCCAACTCAATTGACTGAGTTTCGTTGACGACTTCATCAAGCAATTCGCTTGGCACTGGTTTATTTAATGCTACCAAGCTAGCGATCTCATGCTGGCGTTCGTTGACCAGATCGATCCGTGCAGTTAATTGTTCAGCGCTGGGCGTAAACACCAAGCTGATCGATTCGCTCCAACGTTTGATCCCATACAAACTATCGCCTGGCAAGGCGCTAGCCGAGGCCGATAAGACCAAATTGCCACTCAAACAAACCAAGAGCAGGATTGTCGCTGTGGCCCAAACCCAGCGTTGAGTTAATAAGCGCCGTCGTGGTTTAGGCTTTGGGGCAGTTTGAGCGCGATAGTGTTGCGCTAAACGCATAAAATCAGCTTGTGCATGGCTTGCTCGTGCTGGCATAGTTGGTGGATTGACCCGTTGTAACTGAATTAATGGATTAATTAATTGTTGGATAGCCTCAGCGTGGTGAGGATACTGCTGGCAGAGTGTTTCGAGGCTGGCCCCGTTTTGCCATGCATCAATAATCATGTGGCTCAAATTATCGTTCATTAGTCCCCCACTGGTCGAAGTAATCGACCCAGCGCGTTAAGTGCCCGATGCTGTAATGCTTTGATAGCACCTTCGCTACGACCAGTGATTTGCGCAACATCACGTATACTCCGATCTTGCAGAAATCGCAGTATGATCACTTCAGCTTGCTCATCGGTGAGTTGCTGCAATGCCGCATAGAGTTCAGCATGATCCAACGATTCTAACGATTGTTGATCTGGCCCGTCGGCAGGATCAACAACACTTTCCACAAGGGTTTCTTGTTTGCGCCGCCCTTGACGACGTAAATGATCAACTACCCGATCATGGGCAATCCGATACAGCCATGAGGCGATGCTCCACCCTTGATAATTGAATGAAGCCAAGCCCTCGAGCATTTTTATGAACACATCGGCGCGAATATCTTCGGCTGTCTCGCGGTCGCCGATGCGATAGTAAATATAACGAAACAACGCAGGCGAATATGATTCGTAAAGAAATTGCAGCACTGCATGATCATACGCTTTGGCGCGTTCGATAATTTCTTGATCGCTGAGAGACTCGAACAAAACGAGCGTCCCCTTTCAATGTATACCGTCTGAAGGGTCAATTTGTTACGGTTGAATTGGCACCGTTTTTTGACCATTCATCCCCATGGTACAATAGCTTACGTCTCAGCGTGGAGTCACCCCTTGTCGATGGTGCTTGCTCCTGCTAATGTGCTGCTCAACTGTCATTCATGTAGATCACAAAGGAGTGTTCATGGCATCGTCAGTGGCTCTGCCAACGTTTCAATCAACCGCCCGATTATACCGTTGGTTGATTCAACCTGGTGCTGAGGTAGCAGCAGGCCAGCTTGTAGCGTTGGTTGTTGATGCACACGCTGAATGGGCGCTTCCAGCACAGCAAACTGGAACGGTTGCGGCATTATTAGTTGATGAGGGAGCCACCCTCGATGTGACTACTCCATTATTACAATTTGTTGAAATGGTGTCAAAACGCCAACTTACTGTCACCCCACTGGCTCGTTGCATTGCCGAGCGCCATCAACTCGATTTAAGCACAATCAGTGGTACGCTCGCCGATGGGCGGGTGGGCAAACGCGATATTCTGGCGCATTTGCCCGATGTCTCCCCAACGTTAGCTGAGCCAACCGAGCAACTTGCCGCTCCTGCCGATGGGTTTTGTGTCGCCGAACAGATGGGCAATGCTTTTGCCCAATCTGAGCAAGTAATTGTTGTTGCTGCTCCCAAAAACCCGCCAATCAGCCAAACAACGCCGCCACAAGCAAGCACGCTTCAGCCGTGGACTGAGGCCCAACTCCAGCAGATTCAGCTGCGCCAACTTGCCGCAGCCAGCATTCCCCAAGCCTATTGTTCGCACGCCATCAGCCTCGATCGGTTTGCTTCAACCGAATTAACCGCGCATTTATTGCTCGCCACAATTCAGGTCTTGCAACGCCATCCACTATTACGCAGTGTTTGGTCTGCTGGTGATCGTTTGGAACGGGCTAGTTTGCATATTCAGGTTGAACATCCTTTGGGTCGCTGTAGCATTCCATTCGCCGCCGATTTGAATTTGCGTGGCTTGCAACGGGCATTAACCAGCCCAGCCACTGAGCAAGCTGGGGTGTTTAGCTTCATTCAAAGTGCGGTGAATTTGTGGAGTGCTGCGCCGATCAACTATGGTCAATCGGCGACGTTGCATATTGGGGCTACCCGCAAAGTGTTGGTTGGCGAGGCATTGCAAATTAGCCAACAAGCGATCGCCACCCTCAGTTATGATACTCGTTTGATCAGTGATGCTGCTGCCGAGGCATTTTTAGCGGATCTCGCCAAAGCACTGGCTTAATTTAACGATTGAACGGCAATTGCATCGGCCCATGTTAACGTGCCTGGTATGGCGCTAAGCCCAATGCGGCCAATTTGGCCTGGATCAAACCAAAAATCGCCCAAACTGAGCCAACTGCCAGCATGCTTGGCCTGCTCGATCACTATTTCGCTCATGCCATCGCTATGGGCAATCCGATAATGGGCCGTGCCAGCCTTGGTCGCCACATTGGGAATAAAGACCATTACACGATAACGACCCGCTTGGGCGATCCATGGCCGCCAGAGGGTTTGACCACCAGTGCTTGTCCAGTGTGAGCCATTGAAATTGCCTGCTGAATCTATTTGCCAGCCACTGCCATAGCGCGTGGTCGTGGCTGGATCGCTATCATCGGCCAAACTGCTCATGGCTGGCTGGTTGCAACTATCGACCTGATCGAGCCATAGCCAACGGCTGCTGGCTCCGGCTGGATGGGCAGCCCATGGATCGGGCAAGGTGCTACACCAGCCAGCAGGGTTAACATCGCGACCTAAGCGCTGAATGCTCAAATGAAGATGATCATTAACGCTACAACCAGTTTGGCCAATCAGCCCCAGTAACTCCGATTGAGCCACCTGCTGACCTGCTTGAACATCAACCCGCCCCAAATGCCAATATGCGCTGCGATAACCATTGAGATGTTGAACCACTACCACGCCTGCTGGTGTAGCGCAACCACTATCAACCCAGCCTGCAAATAGCACTGTGCCTGCTGCCACAGCCAAAATCGGACTATCGGCAGGTAGAGCGTAATCCCAGCCATTATGCCCATCGTAGCCTAACTCGAAACTCAAGCCATTGCCAAGCATCGTGCCATCGGCGTTAATTAAAGGATACTGATGATCGAATTGGGCAATTGGATGATTGGCAGCATTAAACGGCGTGACCATAAACGGCTGATCGATGACTGGATTGTAGATTGGCTGACGCGGATCACCCATAATTGGGGTTACCTGCGCGACCCATGACTGGTTACCAGCACCCAACAATTGCTCAAGCTCAGTTTGATTACGGGTTTGCGCCAATACTCGCAACAAACTGGCATTCGCTCGATCTAATGGTTGTTCAGTTGACCACCAACCGCCATGCTGGAGTTGAAATGTGTTGGTGATTGGTTGGTCTAAGCCTTCGCGCAGCTCGATTGTTGCCCAGAGTACTTGTTGGGGAAAGCCCATTTCAGGGCCGCCAAACGCCTGTTCAAACCGTGGCGAATTGGCAACATCGTAATTAATTGCCAACAAACTCACTAAAATGAGTGGATTAATATTCCAGCGCAAGGCTTGGCCAGTGATGATATTGGCAGCATCTTGTTGGATGCCATTGCCCACATCAAAGGTTTGCTTAGCCAAGCTGGGCCAATATTTAGCCAGCAACCTAGCAATAGTTTGGGCATCACCATAGCGAGCATCTTGCAACCGCACTGGATCAATTAACAATGGCAATTGGCGTTGTTCGGCTGCGCTGCCAATGCCTGCACCTTGGGGTATTGCAGTTGCGCTTGGAACTTCGATTGCTAGGTTTGTGCTAGGTTGGCTATGTGGCTGTGGATCAAACACGCTTGGCAAGAGCCATGGCACTGGCAAAAGCAGACATAAATCAAGCAATAACAGCAATAACAATGGCTTAGGTAATCCACGATCAAAACGCCAAGCACGTTGCAATGATCGATTAGGGCTGAGTGAATGGCGGGCCATAGACCAAACTCCTGCATACAAAAACTGCTGTTAGCCTAGCCTGCCAAGCTGCAAAATACTACCCAGCGAGATTACTAAGTGATGTCAGGAGTTATGAAAGGATGAAGGATGAAGGATCAGTTGAACGCTCCATAAGGTTCGTTTTTAACGCAGAGGCGCAGAGGGCGAGAGATGGCTAAAGGCTTTGGGTTAGCCGAGGATGCTTGGAAATACCAACAGGATTGGTATACCCCATATACCAACCCTGCTGTATGTTCTCACGACTCTCCCACAAACTAGAGCATATGGCGACCTTCTGCGATTGAGCATACAGAGTTAATCAGTGATTGCATAGAGAATTATCTCGGTTTAGCCGCCTATGAATTAAAGCATAGTTGACATTGATTCATAGGCTTGTTACCATCAAAAAAGGTGCTATCTCCTTGGAAAAGGAAACTAATAGATATGACTGTGGCCAAAGACCGTGCAGCCCAGATTAATGCGACATTTATTGAGGCCGCCGAAAGTATTCGGATTCAACGCAAACGAGCCTTTGAGGATCAGCTTTGGCATAAGAAGCAACCGAAGCAAGCCAATCCATTTAGCCAACAAGCAATTTGGGCTGAATACCCAACCTATAAACGGCTATTGGAGCAACGGGCTAAAAACCAAGTGGCTGAACATGTGGTGCGGGGGATTGCCAGTTTATTGGAGTGTCCAATTCACGAGCGAAATTACCTCTTGCGCAGTGCAGGCTACGCCGAAGATCCAGATATTTTAAGCGGGGATGCCTTAGAAGCTCAACTTGCCCAATTGCAAAGTTTGTTAGATATCTTGCAGTACCCAGCATTTTTAGTTAATCAAGTCTGGGATATTTTAGCGATTAATCAGCCAATGGTGCATGTCTTTCAGCACTTTTTGGGGCTGAACTTTGAACGTATTCCGGTTGAACATCGTAATATTTTGAATTTCATGTTTGATCCAGTTAATTATTCGGCTCGCAAAATCTTGAGCAAAGGTGGCTTGCAATGGGAGCGGGTTGCTCGCAACTATGTCTATAATTTTCAGCAAGCTAATCGTGCATGCCAATTTGAAACATGGTATCAGGCCAAAGTTGCGAGCTTAATGCAACTGCCCGATTTTGAGCGGATTTGGCAAAGCATTGACCCAAGCATCAAAGCCCACGATATGCTGAGCCAAGGCCAAACCGATAACTTAGTCTATGGCTTGCGCACGATTTATATTAGCGAATCGGATACTTACGCCTACCCGCGAATTCATGCCTATGTCGATGCGCTTGGCACAAAACCCAACTGACACTCAATTAAGAATTATTTGCTAAATGATCGCCACGGCGCAAACGCTCCAATTTTGCTGTAATTCGTTGCTCAGCAGCTTGACGTTGTTCAGGGGCTAGGATTAATTGGGGCTGGTTGGCAGTATCGAAACTGAGATCAAGATAATCGCCAACTTGGGCTGATGCTGGTAAGCAACCGATGACAATATTATAGATTTGGTGATTATGCTGATCAATTAATACCGCATGCTCACCTTCATAGCGATCAAAAACTACAAGCATTATTGGCTCCTTAATGACACAGTGCTGTTGTTCGCTGGGCCGTTTGCACCTGATACTCAAGTCCATCGGAGGTTATAACGACTGTCCCATGACGATCAGTGCCATAAACCGTTGCCCCGAGATTGCACAATGTTGTTAATGTTTGTTGATGTGGATGGCCATAAGAATTATTACGACCTGCTGAATAGATCGCTAGAGTTGGATCAACCGCTAGGGCAAATGCAGGAGTCGTTGAGGTATATGACCCATGATGGCCAACCTTAAGCACCGTAGCTGGTAACAAATTGGGCGTTGTTTGTAAAACATCGACCTCGCTACTCGCTTCAGCATCACCAGTAAAAAGCATACTAAATTGACCATACTCTAAACGCAAAATCAGGGAGGTATCATTTAAATCACCAGCCTGTGGTTCGCTGCGGACAACTAATAAACTCAAATCGCCCAGAGGAATAGACTCTTGGGTTTTAACTTCGCGATATGGCACTTGTTGACGATCAATCGCATCAAGCAAATTCTCAAAATAACTGGTGGAGTGAACTGCACCCGATGTCCAAATACTGCCAACTTCGAGAGAATTCAGCACCTCAACCAGCCCGCCAATATGATCAGCATGAGGGTGTGATACGATCATATGATCGATTCGTTGAATGCCTTGTTGGTGTAAGTATTCTAATGCCAAACCATTGTCATAGCCGCCGTCAATTAAGGCGTTCATCCCCTGTGGAGTTTGAATTAAGATACTGTCCCCCTGATCAACATCGATCACGTGAATTCGGAGCGTTTGGCCTGTGGCAAGGCGTTGATTAGGCGGACTCTGGTTAGGAGTACCAGCAATTGGTGCGTTGCTAAAATTTAAACCACCTAGTACCAATCCCATCAATGGTTTTAGGCTAAGTCGTGCACCAATGAATAAAACAAGCGTTAACGCAAACCAATAACGCCATTTTATGCTACGCTGCACAGCCTTTACGCCTACCTCAGTTGAAGGGATCGACTTGGTTGCTGTGGCCTGCCAATGCTGAAAGGCATTACCACAGTATCTGCAAAACCGCGCTTGAGGACTCCGCCGGTTGCCACAACGATTGCAAAAAGCTGGGAAAGATGGTGCTGTCATAGGCAAATCTAGCCATACGCTAAAATTCTAGGTACTAGCTTCATTATAACGCAGTTTATTACCATAATTGCTGTATTGAATTGCTATGAACGATAAGAGCCATCCATCTGAACTGCGATGGATGGCTCTTATCCAATAAACTTTGGATTATGGTTGATAGGTTACAGTCAAGACTGGGCGATTGCTTGTCAACATTGCTTCGCCACCAGCAATCCGCACATAATCAGCTTGGCTGTTAGCATTGGTTAAGTTCTCAAAGCGCAGCCGAATTTGGGTACGGCCTTGTTTATTGATAGCACTTAATCCGGTTGAATTGGCGCTACCATTCAAACCATTGGGGGTTTGCTGAAAGCTCATGGCACTGCTGGCTGTGGTCGTTGTGCCAAAATCACTCAATTCAAGATAACAGGTCAGACTTAAACAACCTTGATTTAGATCTGCAACTAAGCTTCCAAGACCTGTCCACGGAGTGCCAATCGCGCTTTGTTCATACGCTAAGCTTAGGTTGACGCTGGTAATCGTCGCCCCATCGGGAATGGCCGAGGTGTCAAATGAGAGGATTCCGCGCAGACTGGTGCTGCCACTATCACCAACATACATACTTGGAATCAATACATATCCACCAAACGTTGTTTGGGCAACCAAGCCATCTTCCAAGCCCCACGAAGGGAATTGCATGCTTTGGCCTGCACTGGGTGTAGGGCTAGGAGCAATCGGGGTCGAGGTTGGATTTGTTGGCGTTATGCTGGGTGGAGTGCTGGTGGCACTGGCTGCTGGCGTAGTTGTTGGGGTGGGGCTGGCCGAGGTTTGGCTAAAGAACCGCCAAAATTCATTGCTGGCTTTTGGGCCTTGAGGATCGGTGTAGGAACCTGAACTGCTGCCACCTGACCATGCATGCCCCATCCCATTAATTGCCCAATGTTCAATAATTGGTTGGTTGGTTGCATTGTTGTAGATAGTGCGGGTGTAGCTCCGACCGTTAGGCACAGTACCCGAAATTGTTTGATCAACGGTTGCATCGACTGAATAATTGCGCTGAGTATCATCAAGATAATCGTTGGTGGTGAGCCACTGCTGGACAACTTGTTGGCCGTTGATCGGCGTAACCACGCTGTCCGCCGTTCCATGAATCACCATCACCCGCACCAAATTGGCTCGCGTACCGATCGATTGATAGGCGGCCAAGCCTTGAGCTTCGGGGTTGGGGCCACCCGATTGCATGGCCGTCGAAACATTCAACACGCTGGTTGCGGCCTTGTATTCCAAGCCACCAACAACCCCAATTGCTGAAAAGATATCGGGATAGGTCGCGCCCATAATGACGCTCATCGCTGCACCAGCCGAAATCCCTGCAACATAACGCCGACTTGGATCAACGTTATAGCTCGCTTGAATGCTGGTCACCATTGCGGCGATAATGCTGGGTTCGCCTGCCCCCCGTGTTTGATGTTGGCTATCCCACCATTGCCAGCAACGATTGGCATTACTGCTGGTTGGTTGTTCAGGGTAGAGTACCAAAAACGTTTGGTTATCGGCCAAATTGTTCATTTCGGTGCCACGGGCAAAATCATCGGGCGTTTGAGTACAGCCATGTAACAGCACCACTAAGGCGGTAGGCGTTGAGGTCGAATAATTAGTTGGAACCCATAGTTTGTAATTGCGCGAACCGGCGCTCGTTGTAACTGAACCGGTAATCCATTGACCTGCACTCGCCGCCTGTGGACTCCAAAAACTTGCCAAAATGCCAAGTAACAGCAGTACGATCAGCCATCCTCGTTTCATGAGCAATCTCCTTTGATTGAACCTAGTTGGGCGACGTGGGCAATGGGGCAGGAAGGATTTTAAGCATAGCAGCAAGCAGTTACACTTGAGTTACACACGCAAAGCTCAGGGGTCGGTATCAGGGGGCAGGGGCTGGGTTTTGATCCACGAAGGACACGAAGGAAAGAGGGGGCAAGGGCTAGGTTTTGATCCACGAAGGACACGAAGGACACGAAATGAGGCTATGGGCTATGGACTATCGAATATTCCTTGGTATTCCAAAGAGTAAATCCAATAGCCAATAGCCCATAGCCTTTGATCCTCTGCGCCAAACTCTGATCCCTCGTCCCTGATCCTTGGCCCCTAATCTCAACTATGCTCTATGTGTAATGGTTCATTGGATTAACAACCAATTCTCGTGCCCTCACCCCCTAACCCCCTCTCCCGCACGCGAGGCGAGGGGGGACTGCTCCAACGGTGCTCCCCTCGCCCGCCGCAGTGGGCGAGGGGTTGGGGGTGAGGGCATGCTGACCGTTGTTAACGCTATAAACCATTACATCTATGTTCTATGTTCGTTTACCCCTCAACAGTGCTTGGGCGTAATTGTGGTTGCAACATATCGCGGGCTTGTTGCAAGCGTTTATAGACATTGGCCAACGAAATTCCTTGATGCTGCGCAATCGCATCGCATGACATATCGTTGTAGAGCCACAACGAAAAAGTGCTATTCAAGCGTGGCGATAACGCTTGCAAGGCTTGATTGATCGTTTCATAAACTTCGCGCTTCAACAACGCCGTTTCGGGCGAGGGCGTTGCGCTATGTGGCATGCTGTCGTCATTGCCCAGCAGGCTATCGAGCGGTTGAAGCCGCTTGAGTTCGCGTTGTTGTTGACGATGAATATCGATGCAAATGTTGTAGGCCATGCGCATGAGCCAAGCCTTGGCGTTGGTAATTTTATAGGCATGGCGGGGCAACGATTCCCACGCTTTGAGCACCAAACGGCTTAATGCTTCATCGGCATCGTGGGGATTGCCATGCATCCAAACTAAACATTGCTGTGACAGTTCAGTGTGGTACAAACTATACAACTCCCAAATGGCTGCATGTTCGCCTCGGCAAATTTGTTCGACGAGTTGTAATGCCACTGTTTCGCTGTGATGGTTTTGATTCCGAACTTCGCTGTTCATAGCTCATCCTTCATTCACTATCTATTGAATATCCGCTACAAGGTCTGCTACAATTCACAGCATAGCGGCCCAGCGTTTCAAAATCGTTTTATTGGAGATGTAGCTCCGTGAATGTCACGCATCAGCCTGATGATTCGGCTCAATCGGTGCCAAGTTTACGGATTCACGTTTTTGGCGGCTTGCGGATCTTTATCGACAATCAACGCATTAGTGATCTAGCAACTCGCAAAGTGGAAGCACTGCTGATCTACCTTGTCGTCAATCCTTACCCCCACGAACGTGAGGTTTTGGCACAACTGTTATGGAATGATTTATCGGCAGAACGCACGGCGGGCAACTTACGCCTCACACTCAATCAATTACGCAAAGTGATGGACCCGTTTATTGAGGTCACGCGCCATACGATCGGGTTGCATCCCCAAGCCCGTTATTGGCTCGACCTTCAGCATTGCACCCAAATTTTTGAGAACCCAGCTAGCCCAACCAACGAATTAGCCAGCGCGATCGAACATTATCAAGGCGATTTTCTCAATGGGTTTTATCTCCGCGATGCCGATGGCTTCAGCAGCTGGCAACTCCAACAGGTAGAATATTGGCGACAACAAGCGCTGGTCGCGATTCGCCGCCTGATCGAACGCTATACCGTGGTAAGCAACTACAACGAGGCAATTCGTTGGCTTCAGCGCTTGGTGACGCTTGATGAATGTGATGAGGTCGCCCATCGCCAGTTGATGTTGCTGTTGATGCGCACCGGCCAACGCCACACTGCCCTGCGCCAATATCGGCTGCTCGAACAAGTTTTAGAGCGTGAGTATGGATTAAAACCCGAGCCAGCGAGTGAGGCCTTGCAGCGCCAAATTATGGCAACACCCGCCCAACGTCCGCATCGGTTGATTCGGCCAACTCCAATGCTCTATGGTCGCCAAACTGAGCTAGAACGCATGACCCATTGGCTGGCGGCTGAACGTAACCAACTGTTGACGATTATGGGCGCTGGCGGGAGCGGCAAAACCCAATTAGCCCTGACCTTTGGCTGGAAGGTGGTCAACGAATATTTAGGGGCTTCGAGCAACGGAGTTTTTTATATTTCCTTGGTCAGTGCCGATCAACAGCCGCGCCTGTTGGATGCAGAACCTGTGTTGTTGGCAATTGTGCAGACCTTAAACCTACCACCACCACGCACCAACGATCTGGTTGAACACCTGATTCTCCAGTTGCAACAGCATGAATTGATCATCATCATTGATAATGGCGAATTGTTGGCGACTAGCGCTCGCTTAGCCCTCAGCAGTCTGATTCAACATATTCCGCAATTGCGCTTAATTATTGGCTCGCGCGAGCGCATGCGCCTGCAAAACGAATATGTATTGGAATTAGCAGGCTTGGCCTATCCCCAGATTAATGATGATTCAGGCTATTCGCCGCTGTTGGCCGAGCAACTTCAGCATTTTGCAGCGGTCGATTTATTTGTGCATTGTTTGCAGCGGCAAGGCAAATCGGGCGATTTGGCCGATTATAGCCACGCTGATCGTCAAGCGATTGGCCAAATTTGCCAGATGGTCCATGGCCTGCCGTTGGCAATTGAATTGATCGCGCCATGGATGACCATTCGTAGTGGCCATGAAATTGTCGAGGCACTCAGCAATGACATGCAGCTTTTTCATAGCGATGTGGTCGATATTCCAACCCGCCATCGCAGCATCCAGGCCGCCTTTGATTATTCGTGGCAATTGCTTGATCCGCATGAACAGGCTTGTCTAGCACGCTTGGCGGTATTTCCTAGTAGCTTTAATGCTGAAACCGCCACAATCATTGCCGAGGTCGATTTGAACGTGCTGGCCAATTTACGGGCCAAATCGTTGCTCACGCTTGAAATTTTGCAACAACAAACCCGCTATGCCTTACACCCATTGCTGCATCAATTTGCCCAAACCAAACTCCAAGGCTTGGCCGCCGATCAGCAAACGCTGTATCAACGCCATGCCCGCTACTTTGGCCAATTTAGCCGTCAGCAAGAGCAATTAATTCATGGCAACGCCAGCCAACAAGGGTTAATGCTCTTAGAACAAGAGCTTGATAATATTCGGGGTGGTTGGCTCTGGGCGGTTCAAGCCCAACAAATTCATATTTTAGGCGATTATTGTATTGCTTTACACGATTTCTTTGCGATTCGCAACCGCGAGATCGAAGGCCAACAGCTTTTTGCTCCAGCCGCAGCGTTATTAAGCACGCTTGACCATCAGGATGTTGAGGCTGAGATCGTTTTAATTGTAGTGCGAATTGTTTCGTGTTACGCTGAGTTTCATTATATTTTGGGCGAATTAGCACGTTCTGAGGCATTATTGCAACAGTGTATCGATGTCTTGTATCGAAGGCAATTGCAGAATGTGGCTGAATTGTTGTTTATTTATAAGCAACTTGGGGTGATTACCCAACGCCGAGGCGAATATACCCGCGCCCTTGATCTATTACAACGCTGTTTGGCTCAGGCTGAAAGCGTCAACGATCCAATTAAAGTCAGTGATACATGGTTATCGATCGGCGCGGTGTTGTTGGCACAAGGCAATTGGCAAGCCGCCGAACAAGCCTTCCAGACCTGTAGCGATCACTATCAAGCCCAAAAACATCTGTGGGGGTTATGCCATAGTCAACGCTTTTTGGGGGTGGTGGCGCTGGCACAAGCCAATTATAATCTGGCTCAGCATCATTTTGAGGCCAGCCTTGATTTGGCCTATCAGCTCAAAACCCCGCTTGGCGAGGCATTAATTCGCGATCAAATGGGCATGTTGGCGCTGCGCCGCGAAGATTTTGCCCAAAGTGCGGGCTATTTGCACAAAGCCTTTGCCATTTTTCAAGAACTAGGGGTTGAGGCCATGATTGGACGGGCGGCGATTCATCTAGCCCAACTCGAATTGGCGCAACGTCATTTTCAATATGTGCAGCCATGGTTGGCGCGGGCGATTATGGTTGCTCAGCAACGCCAAGAAATCCCGCTATTGCTCGAATGTTATGCGACAGTTTTGCAATTTTGGGCGGCGGTTTGCGATGGCGAGCCAAGCCATTGGTTCAAACTATGGCATAGCTTGAGCCAACATCCAGCCTGTAGTGCCGAAACCAAAAGTTTGCTCAATCGTTTACAGTTGCACCAGCATTCCGCAGGCCAAAGCAGGCCGACGATTGAGGTTGAACTGTCAGGAATTGAACGCTATGTAGCCCTTTGCTTAAGCCAAATTGAGCAAAGCCAGAGTATTGCGGTTTAGTAGGAGGAATATTCATGGATATGGTCGATTTCGTCCAAACCCTCGTCGATGACCCAAGCCGTTTAGCCTCGTTCAAGCAAAATCCTCAAGGCTTTTTGCAACAACTAGGGCTTGGTCAGAAACTCGCCAAAGCAGACCCAATTCAAGAAGTTACCACCGTGATGACCTTGCGGAGCGTTGGCACTGTTGCCCAAACAGAAACCCAAGCTTATCAAGATGTTCCGGTCACAGTTTCATCGTATATGAATGTATTTATCGAAGCCGCCGATAAATCCAAAGATTATAACGTGACCTGCTGGTTGCTCAATCATAGCTATATGATCGAAGATGATAGCGGTAATCCCTACTTCGATTTACATGTTTGCTATGTTGACCCAAACGACCCTGATGACGTTCCTCAGGTCTTTTATATTCGCAGCAAAAACCAAATCGAACAACCAACCTACAATTGTGCCAATATTCCAATTGAATTACATATTCCGGCCAATAATTATATTTTGGTTGGTAGAACTCGCCCAGTTCATACAAAATTAACGAATTTTGTCTATCATCGCCAAAAAGATGATCAGCCACCATTATTTGAAATAGCCTTTGATGAGCAACCAACGTAGTATGGTGTCAGCAGTGAAACAAGGCTCGCTGACAATTGTTGGCACAGGCATCACCATGATCGCGCATTTAACTAATGAAGCCCATGCGTGGATCAGCAAAGCCGACCAAACCTTTTACTTGGTGATGCACCCGCTGGCCGATGAATGGATTCACAAACTGAATCCACAGGCCGAATCGTTAGCCCATTTTTACCAAGCCGATCAGCCGCGTGAGCAGGTTTATGCAGCCATGGTCGAGCATATTTGGGCCGCAGTGCGTCAGGGATTGCGGGTTTGTGTGGCATTTTATGGTCATCCTAGTGTATTTGTCACGCCCACCAGCGATTTGGTACAGCGTGGGCAGCGCGAAGGCTTGCGGGTCAACATATTACCTGGCATTTCAGCTGAGGCCTGTTTGTTTGCCGATTTGGCCATTGACCCGGGCTTGCATGGCTATCAAAGCTACGAGGCCAGCGATTTTTTGGTGCGCCCACGGCGCTTTGACCCCAGCACGCCCTTGGTTTTATGGCAAATTGGGGTGATTGGCTATTTCAAGGTGGTGCATGATCAGCTTGATTCGCGGGCTGGCTTAGCCCGTTTGGTCGCGCATTTACAAGCATTTTATCCTGCTCGGCATGAGGTGACGATCTACCAAGCAGCGATTTTGCCAATCGAAGAACCAACCATCCAGCGCGTTTTACTCAAAGATTTGGCCGAACAACAGGTTTCGGCCTATGCCACTTTGTATATTCCTGCTTATGGCGATGCCCAACTTGATCAAAGCTTGGCGCGTGAGTTTGGGTTAATGTAGTGGGCTTAATTTGCTTGAGCTTCAAGCTTGCGGCTACTGGATGGGTGCAGGGTTGAAGCTTAAGCTGCTCGCTGATCAGGGTTTGATGCCAAGATTAATCGGGAACTTTCCAGGTAAACTCTGAACGTCGTTCAAGTTTATACAGCTTTACTGTCAATGCGCGAATATTTGAAACATCCATTTTTGCGTAAATATTGCGTAAATATGTGCGGATTGTTGCTGGACTAAGGCTTAATTGCAGGGCAATTTCGTCGCAACTATAGCCATTAATGCTCAACTCAGCAATTTCTAACTCGCGAGTGGTTGGTTGATCACCATGTCGAGGCATATGATTCCACCTTGCTAGTTTGGTTAAATGTATTTGCTCGATAGCTATCAAACTGGATCGAACATTCACACAATCGCAACAAATGTAGCGTAGCATCGATGGAATCAAAAAACAGCTAGGAATTCTTACAATTAAGCTGATTAAATAACAATACTAAGCCCGTAGTGCCGAGTAGGGGCAGCACTGCGGGCTTAGTATTGGCGATTAATTACAAATTGCCACGTTTGGCTTGTTCGCGCTCAATCGCTTCAAATAGGGCTTTGAAATTTCCAGCACCAAAGCCACGGCTGCCCTTGCGTTGAATAATCTCGTAGAACACGGTTGGTCGATCGCCAACTGGTTTGGTGAAGATTTGCAAGAGATAGCCTTCATCGTCACGATCGACTAAAATACCCAATTGTTGCAGGGTATTGTAGTCCTCGTCGATATGGCCAACCCGACCGGCCAAGGCCGAGTAATATGTATCCGGCGTGCGCAAAAATTCCACGCCATTATCACGCAGCTGCTGCACAGTTTTGATAATGTCAGGCGTGATCAAGGCGATGTGTTGAGCACCGGGGCCACGGTAATAATCGAGATATTCATCGATTTGTGATTTTTTGCGACCTTCGGCTGGCTCATTAATTGGGAATTTGATCCGGCCTGTGCCATTTTGCACGACTTTCGACATCAAGGCGCTATATTCGGTTGAAATATCGTCGTCGGTAAATTGTTGGAGTTGGCTAAACCCAAGGATGCGGGCATAGAAATTGACCCATTCATCCATTTTGCCTAGCTCAACGTTACCCACAATATGATCAACCGCGGCTAAACCAGTTGGCTCAGCTTTGGCCGGATTTTTAACCTTGTTGTAGCCTGGCATAAACGTACCAGTATAGCCATCGCGCTCAACAAACGTATGCACCGTATGACCATAGGTACGAATGGTCGCTTTAACCACTTTGCCCCATTTGCTTTCCAGCACGGTTGGCTCAAGCACTGCGGTTGCGCCGCGGGCAAGTGCTGCTTCGAACGCAGCAGTGGCGTTTTCAACTTCGAGCGCAATATCCTTAACCCCATCACCATGCAATTTAACATGCTCAGCAATTGGCGAATCAGGATTGAGTGCCCCAGTCAGAACCAAGCGGATGTTGCGCTGTTGCATCACAAACGAAACGCGGTCGCGCGTGCCTGTTTCCAAGCCAGCATAAGCGACTGGCGTAAAACCAAAGGCCGTCCGATAGTAATGAGCTGCTTGGCGGGCATTACCAACATACATTTCGACATAATCGATGCCACGTAATGCTAAAGGATCATGGGCATTCGTGGTTTCTTGTTCTGCCATCGTCATTGATAGCCTCCTTTTGATGAAACGCCGCAACGATTAATCGCTATAGGGCTGAGCTTGCGCCCAGAATGCCTCGAACGCGACCCGTAAGGTTTGCGCTAGCGATGGATGATTCATACATAACGCGGTAATTGAAGGCCGCCCCGTGATGGGATCTTGCAATGAAAGCAAGGCCACCCGACCATCAAATAAATTCATTTTGATTGGCAATTGTGGCACAAAACGCAACTCTTGGCCTAAACTGCGAAACTGCGCCAACACTGGCCGCAATTGAGCATCTTCCAAGGCGCTGAGTTCATATAAAGCTCGATACTGCACGCCGCGCGAGCGTGGTTCGCGAACTTCAGCCACATTTTCCTCAAGGCTCGAAACTAATGGGCGTTTGAAACAGGCTAAAATTTCATGTTCAGCTTGTTGGGCCAATGTCCAAGCCCGAGCGCTAATCTGGCGTGGGTCGAGCAAAACATCGATGTAATCCAAGGGATTATCTTCGTTGCTGCCTTCGGTATAGATCGGCTGCATCGTGGCAACCAAGCCTTGGGCAATGCTTTGGGCCTCGGCTAATTCGCGTTCCATCACACTGCGCCGTTCGGCTAAGAGTGCTGGCAAGGCTTGCTCAGGCGCGACTGCTACAAAGGTACGTCGTGGCCCCATCCGTTCATGAGCCAAGCCTTTGCTTGCCAACGACTGCAACACATCGTAGATTCGCTGGCGCGGAATGCTGGTATGGGTTGCTAATTGGGCTGCCGAAAACGATTGCCGACCGAGTAGCCCCAAATAGGCGGTTGCCTCGTAGCGACTTAAGCCTAAATCGCTCAGTTGATCAATCAAAGATTCATCGTGCATTGGTGTCACCACTGCCTAGTGGTGCTATTGTAGCGAGTTGTCGAATGCTTGTCAATCATGCGAGCAAAGGCCACGTGCAGCACCGAAATCGAATATATTCCGCACATTGTGCGAACAAAAATGGGAGCGCTACCAACGCTATGGTTGGTTTGGCGTTGCGAAGCCAAATTGTACTACGAGCGAGGCCTTGCCAAAATAGGGTTACTGGATGGAGTTGGGGTGCTAACCTGAGGTAGGGGGTAACAAAACGGCCAAGCAATGCACTGCTTGGCCGTCGTGGGTTTTAGTGGTTGACCCATGAATAGGTGTAGTTGGGTTCTTCAAGGTTCAAGGCAGCTTTGGTGAGGTAGAGCGGCTTGAAGGTATCGACCATTACCGCTAATTCTTCAGTGGCCGCTTTGCCAATTGAACCCTCGACCGTGCCAGGGTGCGGCCCGTGCGGCATGCCCGATGGATGCAAGGTGATCGAACCAAGATCAACCCCACGCCGTGACATAAAGTTGCCCTCGACATAATACAACACCTCATCACTTTCGACATTTGAGTGATTATAGGGTGCGGGAATTGCCTCAGGATGATAATCGAACAGCCGTGGCACGAACGAGCAGACCACAAAATTTGGCCCGCTGAAGGTTTGATGAACTGGTGGCGGTTGGTGTACCCGCCCCGTAATTGGCTCGAAATCTTCGATGTTGAAGGCAAATGGATAGAGATAGCCATCCCAGCCCACTACATCAAAGGGATGATGATTGAGCACATGTTTGGTCATGCGGCCATGCGCCCGCACATGGACGGCAAATTCACCTTTTTCGTCGTGAGGGGTAAGCTCCAGCGGCACCCGAATATCGCGTTCGCAGAAGGGGGCGTGCTCAAGCAATTGGCCATGTTCATTGCGATAACGATTGGGCGTGGTGATTTCGCCCATGGTTTCGAGCACCAACATTTTGGTGGGCGTGCCATTGGTATTGACCCGATAGGTTGTGCCAATCGGAATCACCAAGTAATCGCCACGACGATAGGGAATATTGCCAAAAATGGTTTCGAGCACTCCCTCACCTTCGTGAATGAACAACATTTCATCGCCTTCGCCGTTGCGATAGAAATAGGTTTGGGGTTCGGTGGGGTGGACAATTCCCATGCGCACGTCATTGTTGACCAACAACATACGTCGCCCACCGATGGGATCGCCGCCTGGCTGATGGGCAAAGGTTTTGAGATGGCGATGGCGAAGTGCTCCATCAGGTTCAAGTTCAATCGCGGTTGAACCAAGATCTTCCACTTTGAGAATTGCAGTTGGCGGATAATGGTGATAGAGCAAGGCTTCGACCCCGCTAAATCCCTTGGTTCCCATCAACTGTTCCGAATACAGCGACCCGTCGGGCTTGCGAAATTGGGTATGGCGCTTGTGTGGAATGTTGCCAAGTTTGTGATAGAAGGGCATCTTTGACCTCCCGCAAAAATGAAAACGACAAGACCAATTCAGCCCTACTTCTGCATTGGCCACGCCTTGATTATAAAGCTAAATTGCAAAATGAGGAAAATCCAGTCTGATCGGCGCATAGTAGCTCCCGATCTCCGATCCCCAACAACCGAGCCCCAATTGCCTGCTTGACAAACAAATTTTTCGGCGTACCATTTAATTAGTTAGATTAACTAAGCAAATAGTTGCAATCTATCAGCAGTAGTTTGCATGGGCTGGAAGCAACCAGAAACTGCTGCTTTTTGATGTGGAATAAATTGGACATGCTAGTTGCGAGGGTATTTCATGGCGGCGACAGCGCAAGATTCAGAGCAATCACCAAAAGGCGGTTTAGCCTACAAATGGAAGGTATTAATTTCGGTTATATTCGGGATCTTCATGGTGATTCTGGATACGACTGTCGTAAACGTGGCATTTCGCACGGTGCAACAAGATCTGGGGGCGACGATCAACGAAGCCCAATGGATTTTGAGCATTTATGTCTTGATGTTGGGGATTAGCACGCCAATTTCGGGCTATATGGCTGATCGCTTTGGCCTCAAGCGCACTTATGTGATCGGTCTTTCAATCTTTGTACTTGGCTCGTTTTTGTGTGGGGTCGCACCAACAATTGAAACGTTGGTCGTGGCGCGGGCAATTCAGGGGCTTGGTGGTGGTTTATCAACTCCACTTGGCACGGCCTTCATCTATGGAGCTTTCCCTCCCAATGAGCGTGGCAAAGCCCTTGGGGTGTTTGGGATTGCCATGGTGCTTGGGCCTGCTTTAGGGCCAATTCTCGGTGGCTTGTTGGTCGATAACGATCTTTGGCGCTGGATTTTCTTTATCAATGTGCCAATTGGCGTGCTGGGTGTAAGTTTGGCGATTCGCTGGCTCAAGCCAACCCCACCAACGGGCAAACCCAAACTTGATGTGCTAGGCTTGATCACCTCCACGGTTGGATTTGGCTCGGTGCTGTATGCCGCCACGATTGCCGCCGAACAGGGCTGGGAATCGGGCAGCGTCACGATGTGGTTTATCATCGGTGGCATTAGCTTGCTCCTCTTTGGTTTGATTGAATTATTCGTGGCCAAAGAACCCCTACTCGATTTGCGCTTATTCAAAAAACCAACCTTTACTATGGCCAATTTGGTGGGCTGGGTTAGCGTCTTGGCATTGTTCGGGGCCGAATTTTTGTTGCCCTTGTATTTGCAGGTGCTACGTGGGCGCACCGCTTTAGAAACTGGCTTTATCTTGCTGCCCTTGGCGATTGCTGCTGGCTTTGCTACTCCAACGGCTGGGCGTTTATACGACAAAATCGGCCCGCGCCCGTTGATTGTGACTGGCTATGCGATTTTGATTCTCAACACCTGGCAACTCTCGAAATTGCAAGCCGATACCTCAATTGGCTGGATTATGTTCTTGCTGGCCTTACGTGGCTTGGCGCTGGGCATGACCGTGCAAACCACCTTCGTCACAGCACTATCGGATGTTGATTTGCCCAAAGTGCCACGTGGTTCGGCTTTGATCAATGCTACGCGCCAAGTGATTCAATCGATTGGCGTGGCCGTGTTGGCGACGATTCTCGCCAGCACAACCTCAGTCGCAACCAAAGAATTTCAAGAGCAATCGCAGGCTCGTGCCGCCGAGAATGCCCAAGCTGGAGTTGCAACTGCCGCATTTGGCCTGTGCGAAACCCCAGGCGTTGACCCATCCAAGAATTTGCCAGCAGGCATGGAGCAAGCACCAGCTGTGATGCAAGATCAAGTTCGGAGCAGCATTCAATTGGCTTGTGCTGAACAAGTTGCTGGCTTTGAAAAAACCTATCACTTCACCTTCTATGTAGCAATGGTAGCACTCTTCCTTGGCTTATTCCTGCCTGGTTGGCCGCTCAAGTGGGCCGGTCGCGGTGGAACTGCCGGAGCGGCGGCAACTGCTAGCCATTAGGATGTAATGTAAATGCGTACCCTCACCCCCTAGCCTCCTAGTCCGCCGGGGAACCATCAGCGATTCTCCCTTCTCCCGCCGCAGTGGGAGAGGGGCTGGGGGTGAGGGAAATAAACACTATAACGATTAACGTAGCGGCGCAGAGTATGTTGATTTACTCTGCGCCGCTGCGTTAATTGCATTGATCGCAATAAGCCCTAGCAATTTTTGATTTTAGGCCAAGATTTTGCAAAACAACCGTGCGATTGACGGTATAATACCAACTCTATATCAGGAGGAACTGCAGATGAAACGCCTCAATGTTGTGGCTCTGTTGAGCTTACTGTTGGTTGTGCTGGGCGCATGTGGCGCAGAGTCAGCAACTCCAACAACTGCTCCAACAACCGCTTCGACCACCGCTCCCGTCGCTGGCAAGATCGATCTTGCTGGCCGTGAAGTCAGCATCGCCGTCGAAAACTTGTACCCACCATTCAACTACATCAACCCGCAAACGGGCAAAGGCGAAGGCTGGGATTACGATGCTTGGACAGCGATTTGTGCTGAGTTGAACTGTAAACCAGTTTTCAAAGAAACCTCATGGGAAGGCATGATCCAAGCGGTTGGCAATGGTCAATTCGACGCTGCTGCCGATGGGATCACGATCACGCCTGAACGAGCTGAGCAAGTGGCTTTCTCCGATGGCTATATTCAAATTAGCCAACGCCTGTTGGTGCGCAACGATGAAACTCGTTTCACCAGCATGGACGAATTCGCCAAAACTGAATTCCGCTTAGGCACGCAAACTGGCACCAGCAACTACGAAACCGCCAAAGGTTTGCTCGATGAAGCCCGCATCCAAGGTTTTGAAACCTTCCCATTTGCGGTAGCCGCCTTGATCAACGGCGACGTTGACGCGGTGATTATGGACGAAACCGCTGGCCAAGGCTATGTTGGCAACAACAGCGACCAATTGAAGCTGGTTGGCGACCCAATCAAGAGCGATCAATTGGGCTTTATTTTTCCAAAGAACAGCGATTTGGTTGAGCCAGTGAATGCCGCCCTCAAGGCGCTGCGCGAAAATGGCAAGCTAGCTGAGCTTGAAAAGAAATATTTCGGCCCTGATTTCAAATTGCCCGAATAAGCTCATCAATTCAGTGGTGTGGTGCATTGAGGCGCTACACCACTGGGTTTATTCCATCCTCTCCTTAGGCATCACAAGGAGTTCCCATGGCTGCCGACCTTCCGCCTTCAACCTCGCTGCAACCCCCAACCAATAAACGTCTTGATTGGCGCACAATCCCATGGTGGCTGGTCGCAATTGGCCTGATCATCGCCTTTATGGGCTTTCGGATTATCAGCGACCCGGAATATACCCGCATTTTCGAGACGATTCTGACCGGACTTGGCACAACCTTGATGGTCACAGGTATTTCATTTATTTGTGCATTAATTTTAGGTTTGGTGCTGGGGTTGGGGCGCGTTTCACGCAACTTAATCTTGCGCAATCTCTCAATTGGCTATATTGAGTTTATTCGTGGCGTGCCAATTTTGGTGCTGATTTTTACCATCTCATTTGCAATTGTGCCAGCGTTATCCGATTGGATCACGATAAACGGCCAGAAACTGACTGTTTCGTTAACTGCCCGTGCGATTATTGCACTGGTGTTAATTTACGCGGCCTATATTGCCGAAATCTTCCGCGCTGGGATCGAATCGATCAGTCGTGGCCAGATGGAAGCCGCACGATCATTAGGCATGACCCATGGGCAAGCGATGCGCTATGTGATTTTGCCGCAAGCATTTCGCAATGTGCTGCCAGCCTTAGGCAACGATCTGATCGCGATTCTCAAAGATTCATCGTTGGTATCGGTATTGGGTGTGCGCGAAATTACCCAAGTTTCACGGCTTTCGGTTAGCTCGTCGTTTAAATATGAAGAAACCTATTTTATTCTGACCGCCTTCTATTTGACCATGACTTTAGTGCTGTCATTGCTGCTGCAATGGTTGCAACGAAAGATGAGCAGCAATGTCCACTAAACTTGCCAATTCCAATCAACCAATGATTAGCATTAACAAGGTCAGCAAGTTTTTTGGCGATTTTCGCGCCTTGGATGAGGTCAGTCTGACGGTTGATCGCGGTGAAGTGTTGATGATTGTTGGGCCTTCTGGCTCTGGCAAATCAACCTTGTTACGCTGTATCAATCATCTCGAAGTGCCCGATGCAGGCGAAATTATGATCGATGGCAAGCATGTTACGCCCAAAGAACGCGAATTAAATGCAATTCGTGCTGAAGTTGGCATGGTTTTTCAGCGTTTCGAGCTATTTCCGCATCTGACGGTGCTCGAAAATATCTGTTTGGCTCAGCAAAAAGTGCGCAAAAGTTCACGCAGTGAAAGCGAAAAAATCGCCCGTAGTTTGCTCGAAAAAGTTGGCATCCCTGAGCAGGCCAATAAATATCCACCTAAACTTTCAGGTGGCCAACAACAGCGCGTCGCAATTGCCCGCTCGTTGGCAATGCAACCCAAAGTGATTTTGTTCGATGAACCGACCTCGGCGCTTGATCCTGAGATGATCAACGAGGTGCTTGACGTAATGTTGACGCTGGCCAGCGAAGGTATGACCATGGTTGTAGTTTCGCACGAAATGGGCTTTGCTCGCAAAGCGGCGCATCAAGTGGTCTTTATGGATGGCGGCACGATTGTCGAGCAAGGCACGCCCGACCAAGTGTTTGGTGCACCCCAACATGAACGCACCAAGTTATTCTTATCGCGGATTTTGCATTAAGCGCTCAAGGCTAAAATGAACGCCCAAACTACCAAGCCGCTAACACCCAGCCAACGATGCCGACGGGTGCTAGCTCGCTGCAAGGGAAACAGCGCCAAAATTGGGATGATTAAGCTGACCAACCACCACTGCTCAACGCCATTCCACCAACGCCAAGTTAGGGCTGTGGCTGTGCTAAGCCATGTTGCGAAAAACAGCGCATGATGCAGCCAACGCCACTGCCCCAAGCGCAGGTGCAAATATTGGACACTTGCGCCCAGCGCCAAGGTTGCGCAATAGACCACACACGCCAGATAATGCATTATTAAACGATCCCTCGGGCCGATTCCCATAGAGCAACTTGGCCTTGGTGCAAATTTTGGAGTCGCTGAATCGCAGGATCTATTTCGCCAATCTCGATACCTATCCAACGACGCTGTAATTTCTCAGCAGCATAATAAGTCGTTCCAGATCCACCAAACGGATCGAGAATCAGGTCATGAGGGTTAGTGGTTAATGCAATTAAACGCTCTAGCATAATTGGAGCTAATTCATTGGCTCCTCGTGTTTTATGCTTACTATGTCGGACTGTTGGAATATCATCCCATAAATCTTCGGCAGGAGTCCATAACTGGTTGGTTGAATGTGCTTCAAGGCTTTCATCACACCAAACCTCTTCTGGCATGTCAAATATATCCATCAGATTTAAGCCTTGAGGATTCAATTTCTTACGATGCCCCCCATAATCGCGAATTTCCTTACCACAATGTCTACATACTGGAATAGGAATATAGACTTTATTGAAGGTTGAGGGTTCGCCTTTTGTGTAGTAAAGCAAACCATAGTGAGCAGGCGAAAGCTTCTTGCCACGCGGAAAGGCCTTTGGCATTCTGCATGCGATCCAGTGCCTGAACATCATTCCTGCTTGATTAAGATATGAACCATAGCTAATTAACCATTTAGGTAGATTAAACAGAAGAATTGCTCCTCCTGGTTTGATAATTCGAATAAGTTCGCTAATCCAGCTATAAGACCATTCAAGATATTCAGCGTCTAAAAGTTGATCATTAATTCCCTTACCATAGTTTTTACCAAGATTAAATGGCGGATCAGCAAACACCATATCGATCGATTCCGAGGGTATGGCTTGAAGAAAATTAAGGCAATCTCCTTGATAGAGACTTCCTAAATCTGTACTATATCTATGATGATATTCCAAACTCTGCTGAATATCGAATAGTTTTGATGGATGATCGGGCATATACAAATCCTATCCTAGTCAAATCAGAACATTCTTTTTTATTCTACCGCAAAGCCCGACCATCTGTTCCTTTTGGAATGAGTGGAACAGTATGATCTAAACTATCGTGCTCAATCGCGATAACCATTAATATACCATTTCTAATCTGAAGTGATCGCCAAAGATCAAAATAGGGTTCAATTTCTGTATAGTTCCCAATTCGATCAGTTAAGTATTTATACATGCTACGAGTAGGAAGGATTAGTACCCCACCGATAATTGTTTCTTTTAGCATCCCAAGTGCTAGCTTATTTAATGTCCGATGGGTTGAGGAGATATTTCCTGTTTCCCATTCCAAACAGAAAAGTTATGAATTGGGAGTTTTATATGATGCATCCATTGGACCAGGTTTCTTAGCTGTGGCAATATCAATTGAATGTTCCAGTAGCCAACCCTTTTTTGCCAAATGATCCATACAGGCGGTTTTAATTGGTTTGACTCCATTTCCTTTATCAATAGGATTCAATGAGAAAACAGCACCATTAGTCGGCCAACGGATGGTGGCAATGGCTTCGATAATATCAGCATAAATGGTGTTCCAATCGGTTGTTAAGGAGAAATTGCCTGCATCTATGAGTCGTTCTTCATGAATTATTTTCATCGTGTCCATTCCTCTGATAGAGCTTTTTCAAATGCTTGTTGGACACGTTCAATAAATTCTGCAGGTGTAATCTTGAGTACATGGGCTAATTCAAAAACCGTTGTTAAAGTCGGAATTTTTAAGCCCCGTTCAAGCTGACTAATGTACGTTCGATGATAGTTTGCTTTAAAGCCAAGTTCTTCTTGCGAGATACCAAGGCTAACCCGAAGATCCTTCAAAACCACTGCAAACGCATGCTGCAACTTCATGATCGTCGTCCAACAAAGTGAAATCGGAAACATGGTTGCTATATAGACTATAGATCTACAGACTATAGTGTTCAATATCGATTTTTAGAGCTAGGCCTTTTGGTTTCTGCGGCTTTACAAAGAGTGTTTTGATTATGCTATGCTTGTTGCTATCTGGGGCTATTTTGGTTGTTATATATGGTTAATTCAGTTGCTCGGCTACATCGGCTAGCGCTTTTTGCAAGCGATCAAGGTATCCATTGAAGGGTGGTTGGTTCAAATCAAGCGTAATTGGCACATTCAAATCGACTGCCACGCTGGTGGAAATTGCCACAGTTTGGTTGAAATTGATTGGCACATTGGTCGAAACCGGAATCGTAACATCGATTGGCACTGGAATTGTCAATGAGCCAAAACCAGTATCGACGGGCAATTGCAAGGTATCCTTGATTTGCACCGAGGTATTGATTGGAATATTCAGCGATTGATTGATTGGCACATCGAGCTTGATCGGCACGGTTTGGTTAATCGGTACTTGATAGACCAAGGGTTCACGTCGTGCTTCATCAAGCGCTATTTGCAATTGACTGAGTTGTTGGTTGGCGGTCGAACGCACCTGAAACAGCGTGCCGATCGTCCAGCCATGCAGCGCCAACGACCCAATCACCAACAAACTTAATGTCCAAAATGAAGCACGACGTTGTTGCATAAGCCTACTTTCTGGTGGCAGAGCGTCGCCGCCACCACCAAATGCCAATAATTCCAACAATATTGCCCACGCCAAGCGCGAGAATCATCGCCCACAACGGTGGATCTTGGGCGATAGTTTGGGCCAGCACGATCATTTGACAATCAACTCCCGTGGAAAGTTGGTCAAACATTCAGCGCCAGTGGGGGTCAACAGCACATCATCTTCAATCCGCACGCCACCAATTCCAGCAACATAGGTGCCTGGCTCAACCGTAAAAACCGTGCCAATTGGCAGGGCAACGGTGTTGGTGCTAGCGATATAGGGCGGCTCGTGAATTTCCATACCCAAGCCATGGCCTGTGCGATGGATGAAGTAACGGCCTAATTCGGCATCCTCAACCACTTGCCGTGCGAGCCGATCAACCTGTGCGCCGCTCATGCCTGGTTTGGCTCCGGCACAGGCAGCGCGATTGGCCGCCAAAACGGTTTCATAGAGCATCCGTTGTTGCTCGTTTGGCTCGCCAACGCAAACAGTGCGGGTAATATCCGAGCAATAGCCGCGATACAACGCCCCACCATCCAAAATTACCAAATCGCCAGTTTGGATTTGGCGCTCGCCCGTCGTATGGTGTGGATTAGCACTATTTGGGCCACTCGCCACAATCGTCGCAAATGATGGGCCTTCGCCACCCTCAAGTTGCATCGCTTCTTCCCAAATGCGGGCAATTTCGCGCTCGGTTCGGCCTGGATGAAGCGCCTCAATTGCGGTTTTAAGCCCAGCCTCAACAATGCGCACAGCTTCGCGCATCAGGGCAATTTCATCAGCGCCCTTTTGCATGCGCAAACTGGCGATCGCGGCGCTGGCATCGATGCTATGTACGCCCGCAACTTCTTCTAAAGCGCGTAATTCTAGCACCCGCATCGTCGTATATTCCACGCCAACTGTGCGACCAATCAGGCCTGCCGCTGCATTGCGCAAAGCATTCATTGGGCCTTCATCATCGCTCCATGGAAACCAACGTACCGCCACTTCGCCGCTATATTCGGCTAAAGCACGCGGTTGCTCCAAGGCTGGCAGCACAATATTGATGCTCTGACCATCAGCAGCGATCAACGCCAAGGCCAAACGCTCACTTAAATGCAAGGTCAAGCCCGTAAAATATTGTAAGTTAGCCCCAGGCATCAACACCACATAATCCATCCCTTGCGGGCGGGCAGCGCTAGCCAAACGTCGAATTCGCACGCCACTCATGCTACAACCTCCACCAAATAGAATATGCTCAGTATAGCACTCTCGCTCAAGGCATTGATCAATGTGGATAATTTATGGAGAGTTTATTGATTTTATAGATCTCCTCCCTTCCGTCCCTCCGCTGGAGGGAAACGCAGGGTGTTTTCATCCCCCTGCACCCCCTAAAGGTCGATTTGGGAGACCCATAATATGATGGTATATTCAAAATCAGGGCTTTAATATGAATATGTAAGTTCTCTTGATTCAATGTATTGTGCTAAAAACCAAATGACGCGAGCACCACTGCTCGCGCCATTTAGCCTCACCGATATGAGTTTGAATCTAGCGACCTTGGTAAAGGGCGTTGATCAATTCGCCATTCGTGGTGTCGCCGCTCAATTCCCAGAACATCGTGCCGCCAAGACCTTTGGCTTTTACATAGTCAGTCTTGACTTTCATAATGGCTGGGTCATCATAGGTCCAGAATTGGCCGTTGCCGTAGAGCCAAGCAGCGCCAGCAGCGCTATTTGAGTAGCGGGTCAAGCCTTTGGTTTTCAACACTTTGTAATCTTCGATGCCAGCTTCGTAAGTTGCTGGAGCAGCTGAGCCAGGTTGGAACAAGCCATTGTTGGTGCTTGGTACATCTTTCCAGCCGCGACCATAGAATGGTACACCAACCACAACTTTATCGGCTGGAGTTCCACCATTCAACCAAGCGTTGACAGCAATATCAACCGAGTAGACTGGGCCGGGATCGCCAGCGATTGAATATAAGTTTGATTGGAAGTTGGTGTTAGCTTCCCAAGCGCCGTGCAAGTCGTAGGTCATGATGTTGATGAAATCGAGATATTGGTGAATTTGACCAACCTGAATCTTGGCGATCTTGGCTGGGTCGGCTGGGGCAGCAATCGTCAACAACAAGCCTGGGCGAACTGCGTTCAATTGGCTGCGGAATTCGCTCAACAAGGCGGTGAAGTTTTGGGTATCTTCAGGGCGATAGTTACAGGTGTTACCACAAGCTGCGGGGTATTCCCAGTCGATATCGATGCCATCGAATACGCCAGCCCAGCGTGGGTCTTTGATGAACAGGTCAACACATGATTTGACGAAGGCTGCGCGGTTAGCTGGCAAGGCAGCATCCGAGAAACCTGCCGACCACGTCCAACCACCCAATGAAATCAACACTTTCAAGTGGGGGAATTCGGCTTTGAGTTTGCGCAATTGGCCAAAGCTACCGCGCAATACGCCAGTATCCCAAGTATCAGCTACGCCATCGACGCTTTCAGCAGCGCTATAAGCCCGATCATAATCGGCGTAGGTGTCGCCCAATTGGCAGCGGCTATTGACAACATTGCCAAAGGCATAGTTGATGTGGGTCAACTTAGCAGCTGAGCCACTGGTTTTGATATTGCGAACGTGATAGTTGCGACCGTAGACGCCCCATTCAGCGAAGTAGCCGATGATGCGTTTGCCACCGCCAGGTGTGGTGGTTGCAGTTGGCAAGACTGGGGTTGCAGTTGCTGGGCGTGGGGTTGCGGTTGGATTATTTGGCGTTGGCGTGGCCGTGCCAGGTCGTGGCGTTGCCGTTGGTGGCAGAGGCGTTGATGTTGCAGGGCGTGGAGTTGCGGTGGCTGGAATTGAAGTCGCGGTTGGATTGCTTGGTGAAACCGCTCGCCACAAGGCTGGAACATCAACTGGATTCCAATTTGGCAATGAAGTATGCGGTTGAATACATTCATATTCGCCACCAGCATAGCTTACTCGTGCCCCAATCGCATAGGCATGATAGTTACCATCCCATGCAGGTGCGGCTGCCTGAACCTTTTGTTGGCTCAATGCCATCAACATAACAAGAACGGGAATTAAGATAAAGGCTAGAAACCGAAACCGACGATGGATCAAATTCATAATCGTCACTCCTTCGTGGTTACTAGAGATCATCCGACGCGAACGTTCCAAACTGCTAGCCAACTTAGAAATCACTAACTAATTTCATTGGAATTACAAAGACTTTAACCGATTTTTAAACATTTGTCAAGAGGTTTAATTAACAGAATTTAAGCAAATTGGCTTTTTGACTTGGGCTCCGAGCTAATGGTTGGGTTGAATGTACCATCGATTAGCATGCCCTCACCCGCCCAGCGAGCGATGGGGAAATCATCCCACCATGCCGATTTGAACTCCCCTCGCCTGCCGCAGTGGGAGAGGGGCTGGGGGTGAGGGAACAAAAAACCTACGGGCAGCTATGTAGCACAGTTAGGCCAAACTTATTAATCAATATTCTATAAGTGTAATATGCAGATATATTCATTTAATAGTCATTAAATAGATTAATAAATATCAAAATTAGATTGAAGCATGCGCAAATAACGATTGTACAACCAAAATTTGCTACTCAACTCAGTAATCATGGTTGTTGCGGCATTTTTACGCCAAATTAGGCAGCAAAAGTCACATTCATACCAATCAGGCTATGCTATAATCAAATGCAACGAGAGCATCGTCGCTACCAACCAGCAACTTCTACAATTCAAACATCAATCACATAATTAATCAAACAAGCGTTTTATCGCCGATTACTACACTCAAAGGCCTAATTTGAGCCAATGAGCTATATCAATATTCTAGGTATAGAATATTTCTTGGCATGGAGCAAGGAGTCTGGCATGCTGGCCAATGTGTGTCTGGTGGAGAGTACCCGTGTTTTGCAAATTATGGCAAAGACTCAGTTTCGCGGCGCTGAACAATTACTGACGCAGTTCAATTTATCGACGACAATCGCGATTTGTAGTACGAGTTTTCAGCTTTTGCAATGGCTTGAATATCAACCACAGCAGTATGCCCGTTTGATTTTGGTTGATCAACGTTTGGCCGATGGGGTAAGCATCGATGAATTAATGCCGCAAATTCGTTCTGAGCATTTTAAACATCGTGCCTTGGCCGATGATGCCAAAATTATTGGCTGGAGTCGTGACGACCAAGCTCAAGAGGTTTTCTATCGTGCAGGCCTGGATGGCTTTATCTCAAAAAATCGTCAATCGCACCAACTGATCCGTGATATTGTGACCGTCTTTACCAATCAAGCTGAGCATCCATGGTTGCAGCTTAATTAATCAGGATGCGCCACCAGCAATCGCTAGTGGCGCATTGTATTTTAGTCCAGAACGGCAGCTTCAATCGGTGGCAGCGAGCTTTCATAACGGGCAAAGATTCGGCGGTAGTGGCTTGAGCTGCGCAGCAATTGTTCATGGCTACCTGCCGCCACGATTCGCCCACCATCAAGCACCAAAATCACATCGGCCCAGCGAATTTGCGAAAGCCGGTGAGTAATCAGCAAGGTGGTGCGGCCACGCTGAGCCTCACGAATTGCCCGTTGAATTTGATCTTCGGTCGCGCTATCAATCGCACTCGTCGAATCATCCAAAATGAGGATGCGTGGGTTGCTCAAAAAGGCCCGTGCCAAGGCGATGCGCTGGCGTTGCCCACCAGAGAGCGTCACGCCACGTTCGCCAATCTCGGTATCGTAGCCATTGACGAATGAGCTGATAAAATCGTGGGCTTGAGCTGCTTTAGCTGCTTCGATAATTTGTTCACGGCTGGCACTGGGCGCACCAAAAGCAATATTCTCGCCAATTGTGCGCGAGAATAAAAAGACATCTTGCTCAATTTTCGAGATTTGTGAGCGTAATGTATCCAAATTCCACTCACGCACGTCAATTCCATCAATTAATACCCGACCAGATTGCACATCGTAAGTGCGGTTGACCAACTGGGTTAGGGCACTTTTGCCTGAGCCAGTTTGCCCAACAATTGCCACGGTTTGGCCAGGCTTGACACTGAACGAAACATCATGCAAAATCGGCTGAGCTTCATAGCCAAATTGCACATTCTCAAAGCGCAATTCGCCTTTAATCGCTGCTTGATGGCCTTGGGTATTTTCGTCTAGCTCAGTTTCCTCTTTAATTACACCCAAAATCCGGCCCGCGCTAGCGATCCCTGTTTGCACCAAGGTAAAGGCGAACAGCGAGATAAAGGTTGGGAAGCGCAACAAGCCGATTAAGCTCATCACGGCAATAATATCGGCAATGCTGATCCGATTTTGATCGAATAAGATCATCGTGTGTAAAAAGGTCAGGCCAAAGGTGATGCCAAACAGCAAAAGTGGAATATAACAGGCTTCGATTCGACCTTGCTGCACAAACAAATCGCGAAAGCCCCGCGCATGGCGGCGATATTTGAGGCGTTCAAAGCCTTCGCGGGCACTAGCCTTGACCACTTCAATTCCTGAGATGGTTTCTTCGAGGCCAGCATTGAGCTTGCCAAATTGTTCGCGCTGCTCAGCCACCACTGGATTCAAGCGCCGCACATAGCGTCGTACCGCGATAATGTAACAGGCTACAAAGCCCAATGGTACTAACAATAACTCAAGTTTTATAAAGCCAATATAGGTTAGCGGAACCACAATCCCCAAAATACTTTCGAAAATCATGGTGCTACCAGGCACAATCATGCTGGCAAGTTGGCTGGTATCATCGGTGGCTCGCGCCATCAAATCGCCGACCCGTTGGCGGTCGTGGTAGGCTTGGCTTTTGCCGAGCAAACTGATATACAGCTCTTCGCGGGCATCGGCCTCGAAACGGGCGGCAATTGTTTCGCCCGCCAAACTGCCAAACCACAAGCAAAAACCATCGCCAACCAACAAGGCCAAAATAATCAGCGAAAGTCGTAACAATTCAGCGGCATCGAAGGGCACTTCTAGCATGGCCGCCACAGCGCCGATCACGACCCGTGCCTGCGAGTAGGTCACCCATGACCCGAGAAAACACAGCAATACTACACAAGCTAAAAACCAATAGCGCCAAACATGCGCTATAATCCAGCGAATTGAGCTACTTCGCGGGTAGTTATATTCATGTGCAACCGAAAATTCACGTTTGGCCATTAGGTACTCCCACATTTAGCACACGATGGCGCTTGGCAGTCAATCTCGCCACCATTGATCCCATGTCATACAAACATCCGAGCTACCGCATAGCTTAACCGAAATAGCCCAATGTGAGATCGGTCTATCTACCGATTCGTTTGCTGTTTGGCAATTTTAGCCCTTGGCTTTGCGCAAACTCCGAGTGGCATGGTTCACGATCCAGCGGGTTTCAGCGCTTGGCGATTCAGCCAGCCATTGCGTGGTTAATTGCTCAACCCAACTTGGCTGGGCTTTGCTGGCATCGTTGAGCCAATTGGCAACTGAAAGCTGGACATAGCGGCTGGCATCGGAGCGCACTGGGGTTAAAAGCTCGAGCGCCAAGCTAGGGTTTTGTTTTAATTGATTGATATGGCTGCACCAAACGCCGCGCGGGCGCAACGACTCAATTGCAAAGCGCCGAATATTCTCCGAACTATGACCAACCCAAGTTTGCAATTCACTCAGGCTCGTGGCTAAATCGGCAGCAAGCTGTGGTCGCAATGCCAGCCAAGCCCATTCGCGCACGCCAAAATGAGCATCATCAGCCAAGGGTTGTACCAACTTTAATCGCTCGACAATGCTCAAATCAGCCTGATCGGCCAGCATAAAGGCGGCCCAACCGCGCACCGTATCGGCTTGATGGGTTGCTACGCGATTGAACGCCCCAAAGCCTAGCTGTTGATTGAGAATTTGGCCCATTGTTTGCATGCGCTTGACGACTCCCGTCGTTGGATCATATCTTGCCAAAGCAGTGGCAGGCAATTCAGCAAAACAATGTTGCACTAATTGCTGAAAATCGATCGCCAAGCCTTCCATTAAATTAGCAGTAGCAAGTTGACCAGTATTGAGTTGCTGTAAAATGTCGGGCGGAATATTGGCTAGTTTGGTTGCGCCCTTGCGTGATTCAGCCATTGAGAATCCTTTGAATAATCGCTCAAATGTTCGTTTGTATGATACTAAAGCAATCATCAATCGGCAATAAGCATATTTATGTGGTTTGGTTAGGCTCAAATCACCATTGAGTATAGCGTTTCTAGCATAATTGTCATTGAGAAGAAGTTGTACGTATTGATAAGAGCAATTCCCCCTCGCCGTGCCTGCGGGCGAGGGGCTAGGGTGTCAGGGCATACTTGGCTGTTGTTCATGCAATGAACCATTACATCTATTGTTCTATGCTCTATGTTCTTCGGTCTTTGCACTCCAAGCGGGGCGCAGCTATAATGGCGCATGAATCGGTGACTGGCGATACACAAACGTGGGCAACCACGGGGGAGCCGATTTGCGCAGATGCCGCTCGCCTGGGCAAAGGGCTGTTTAGCCCTATGTACACCGCGAATGGAGCTTTGGTTCATGCGAGCTATTGTCAGTGTTTCAGACAAATCGGGGTTGGCGGATTTTGCTCAGGGCTTGAGCGATTTGGGCATTGAATTATTTTCAACTGGCGGTACCAAAGCCGCGTTGGTTGGGGCTGGTGTGCCAGTCCGCAGTGTCAGCGATTTGACGGGCTTTCCTGAAATTTTGGAAGGTCGGGTCAAAACCTTGCATCCTGGTGTGCATGCTGGCATTTTGGCCCGCCGTGATAAGCCAGCCCATCTGGCCCAATTGGCTGAGCACCACATCGGCCAGATCGATTTGGTAGTTGTCAATTTGTATCCGTTTGCTCAAACCATCGCCAAACCTGATGTTACTTTAGAAGAAGCAGTTGAACAGATTGATATTGGTGGCCCAACGATGGTGCGAGCTTCGGCCAAAAATCATGCCCATGTCTTGATTGTGATCGATCCTGCTGATTATCCACGGGTTTTGGAAGCCTTGCGGACTGAGCAAATTACGCCTGAATTGCGCCGCCAACTTGCTGCCAAAGCCTTTGCCCATACCGCAGCCTACGATAGCGCGATTGCCGCCTACTTAACCGACGAAACGTTCCCGCAGCAATTGCCCTTGGCCTGGGAATTAGCCCAATCGCTGCGTTATGGCGAGAATCCGCATCAAGCAGCGGCGTTTTATCGCGCTCCCAATGCTGCCGCCAACACCTTGGCAAAAGCAGTGCAACATCAAGGCAAAGAGCTTTCCTACAACAACTTGCTTGATGCTGATGCTACCTTGCAAGTAATTCAAAATTTTGATCAGCCAACCGTGGCGATTATCAAGCACACTAATCCTTGTGGCCTGGCTTCGGCTGAGGATTTGGTGGCGGCCCACAAAGCGGCGCGGGCGGGTGATCCGCTTTCGGCGTTTGGTGGCATCGTCGGGGTCAATCGCCCCGTCGATCGGGCTTTAGCCAATGTGCTGAAAAAATATTTTTACGAAGTGATTATTGCCCCATCCTTTAGCCCTGAAGCCTTGACAATTTTGGCCGAAAAGCCCAATTTACGCTTGTTGAGCGTCGATACCAGCCGCTCAAGCAGCAACGATTGGGAATATCGCAGTATTGGCGGCGGCATTTTGGCCCAACATGTTGATCGCGTTGGTAATGATCGCTGGGATGCTTGGCAGGTTGTTACTGAAACTGTGCCCAGCGATGAGCAACTGGCAGCCTTGCAATTTGCTTGGAAAGCTTGTGCCAGCGTGAAATCGAATGCGATTGTCTTGGTGCAAGGCGAGGAATTGGTGGGGATGGGCGCTGGTCAGCCTTCACGGGTTGATTCGGTATTGACGGCGATTCGCAAGGCGGGCGAACGGGCCAAGGGTAGCGTGCTAGCTTCCGATGCCTTCTTCCCCAAAGCCGATGGAATTCAGGCCGCGATTGAAGCTGGCGTGAGCGCAATTGTTCAGCCTGGTGGCTCGCAAGGTGATGATGAAGTGATTGCTGCTGCTAACGCCGCAGGCATCGCGATGATCTTCACTGCTACTCGCCACTTCAAACACTAAATCTATCTACTGGCCAGCGTTGGTCGATGGTCGGCCACGCTGGTCGCTTTTTAGTCGAAAGAATGTGATGTTATGGTCGAATTAACCTACGATAGCCAAGGCCTGATTCCCGCTGTAGTGCAACATGCCCGCAGTGGTGAGGTATTGATGGTTGGATATATGAACGCCGAAGCGCTGGCCAAAACCCAAACCAGCGGCTTAGTGACCTTTTGGAGCCGTTCGCGCCAACAGTTATGGACAAAAGGCGAAACCAGCGGCAATGTGCTGAAATTTATCGCTGCTCGCACCGATTGCGACAATGATGCGTTGTTGATTTTGGCTGAGCCAACTGGCCCAACCTGCCATACTGGTTCACGCTCGTGTTTTCATACGACGCTTGATGGCACCAAACGCGAAGGTAGCGCTGTGCCATTGGCCTTTGTTAGCCAATTGTTTGAATTTTTGCGCGAACGCGAACAAACCCGCCCGATTGGCTCCTACACCACCTACTTGCTGGAAAAAGGGGTCGATAAAATTGGCAAGAAAATTGGCGAAGAATCAGCTGAAGTAATTATTGCCGCCAAAAATGGCAACGCCGACGAATTGCGCAACGAAGCCAGCGATTTAATTTATCACTTGTTTGTATTGTTGCTCAATCAGGGCGTTTCGCCCGAGGATGTTTGGTTTACCTTGCGCGAACGCCATGGCCGCCAACGTGAGGAAAAACAATAACTATGACTTTTCAACGTCCAGCCAATCTGGCTTCGCTCGAAATTCTGCGGGTGCGCGTCGATGATGTGACCATGGATGAAACGATTGAGCTGATTGCGGCCATGCTCGCCGCTGGTGGAGCACATCAAATTGCCACGGTTAACCCTGAATTTGTGATGGCGGCTCAAGATAATGTGGCATTTCGCGCAACCTTGGCCGCCACAAGTCTTGCGGTTCCCGATGGCACAGGCTTGTTGCATGCGGCTCGTTGGCAAGGCAAACAGCTGCGCTCCAAAGTCACAGGCATTGATTTAACTGAACGTTTGGCAGCTGAAAGTGCCCAGCGCGGCTGGAAAATCTTTTTGCTGGGGGCGGCTGATGGGGTGGCAGCCAAAGCAGCGGCAGTGCTACAACAGCGCTATCCCAATTGCCAGATTGTTGGCACTTGGGCTGGCTCGCCGCGCGAACCTGATCAGCCAGTGATTGCCAACGAAATTCGGCGCAGCCAGCCCGATATTGTCTTGGTAGCCTATGGTGCTCCCGCTCAAGACCTCTGGATTCGGCGCTATGGCGCTGGGTTGGGGATTAAACTGGGAATTGGGGTTGGCGGCACGTTTGATGATCTGGCTGGATTGCGCCCACGAGCGCCGCAATGGATGCGCAAATTTGGGCTAGAATGGTTATGGCGCTTAATTCGCCATCCAGAGCGGTGGCGCAGAATTTTCACAGCGGTGGTGCTTTTTGGTTGGGCGGCTTGGCGCGAAGCTCAACGCATCAAACGAGGCTAAATCTATGCAAACAACCGTAGAAGAAGAGTTTTTTTGTGTTAATCACCCCAAAGAAGCGACGCTTTTGCGCTGCTCAAAATGTTTGAATCCAATTTGTGGGCGTTGTGCCATGCGCACGCCGGTTGGCTGGCGCTGCCCCGATTGCACTGGTGCAGTGGCCGGACGCACTGGCTATTATGTCCCAACCCTGCTCAGTCAAGTCACCAGCCAGCAATATCTCAAAGCGATTGCGGGAATGTTGGGTGTGGCAATTATTGGCGGGATTGCTTGGGGCCAGTTTCGTTTGCTCGGCGATTGGGGTGATTGGAGTTTTTGGTTTGTGTTTGCAATTAGCCTATTGAGCGGCGAAGTCGTTGGCCGAATCTCCAACGAGCGTCGCAATGCCCAATTAATGTGGATTGCCGGGACAGGCGTGGTGATTGCAGCGCTAGTCGCGGCGCTCTGGACACTGGGCATCAGCAACGATCTTGAGCCAAGCCAATGGTTGCTGTACCTAGGCGAAGTACCTTCGCGACGTTATTTGGGCTTTACCCTGCCAAATGCTTTTTTTGTGGTGTTGGGAGCGCTATTTGCAGCCCAGCGGGTTCGTGAGTAACATGCATCAATTGAAATTAACCATCTATCCCGAAATGTTGGCGGTTGCTCGTTTGAATGTTGATCAGCCATGGCCGGAATGGGCCTTGCAAAGCCCATTTGTGAGTATCAGCCGTACCACTGATGAATTATCGATCGTGTGTGAAACTAAATGTGTGCCCGCAAACGTCCAAGCTGAGCGCAATTGGCGTGGGCTGCGGGTCGTAGGCACATTAGATTTTAGCCAAGTTGGGATTTTGGCCAGTTTAGCAGCGCCGCTAGCTCAAGCCCAGATCAGTATTTTTGTGCTATCAACCTATGATACCGATTATCTTTTGCTTCGTGAGCCTGAATTTAACGAAGCTGTGGCAGTTCTGACGGCGGCTGGGCATCAGATTGGCTGAACCGTGAGGCTGAAGGATTGAGCTATGCCGACGACTGAGGCGTTGGTGCGGGCACGAGCCGAGTTGGAGTGTATTCAAGAGTTTGGCCGTATTATCCATAGTACCCGCGATCGGTTTGTGGTCTACGAGTCGTTTTATCAATTACTTGAGCAGGTTGTGCCGATCGATCACGGTACCATCAGCTTTTTTGATGCGCAGCAGAATTTGCGCCATGTGTATGTGATTGCCCATCGGCGTGGTAATTTTGCCGATGAGCCAGTCACAATTAAACCGCATACGCCCAGCGCTTGGATTTTGCGTCAGCGCAAACCACTGTTGTTTGAAAATATCTACACTGATAGCCATAGCGAGATTAACCTTGAGCATGCGCTCGGAGCCGATTTGCACCACGCCAGTTGTAGTTGGCTGGGCTTGCCAATTATGTTGGGCAGCCAATTGTTGGGCTTGGTGACGATTCAGCATCATGAAACGGCGGCGTATGGCGACCGCGAACTGCAATTGTTGCAAACTCTCAGTTTAATGCTGGCCACGACGATCAACCAGATTCAACGAGTTGAAGAATTGGAAGTGCTGCGCTTGGCCTTGAGCGCTCCCACAATTCCGGTTGATCAACATTTATGGATTGTGCCAGTGATTGGGCGGGTTGATCAACAGCGCCTCGCAATTTTGCAAACGATTCTTTTGGGCCATGTTGAGCGCCAACGGATTCGCTATGTGGTGCTCGATTTAACTGGCATGCGCTCATTTGACCCACAAGCAACTGGCTTATTCAATAAATTAATCGGCGCATTACGCTTATTGGGTGCAACTTGCATTGTTAGCGGCGTGCAGGCCGAAAATAGCGCGGTGCTTAGCCCAATTTTGAGCCAGCATAATGTGCTGATTGTGCGTGATGTGCAGCAAAGTTTGCGCTATCTCAAGCGCCAAATTTGAGCGAGGTGAGTATGACAGCCTATGAAAGTAGCCGCCATCATCAGCCAGTTGAGCAAACGATTCTGGCGATTCATGAATTGATTCGGGCGATTTTGCTGCCGCGTGATTTGGCTGATGTTTGTCGAACAATTTTTGAGCAATTGCATCACGTGTTGCGTTTTGATGCTGGCTTTATCGAGCAATATCAGCCCAAAACCGACACCATGCAAACGATCTACTCGATTGATGAGGGCATTGAAAACGTTGTGCCCTATGCTTGGGATTATCGGCGCTCAAAGGTCGTAACTTGGATTATTGCCAACCAGCAATTGGTGCGCTTTGATGATTTGCATGAAGATTTGCCCAAACGCTTTACCGTGGAAAACACTCGCAGCTTTGGTCAAGAAGAGAAACGTTCACGCGCCTGGATGAGCGTGCCCTTGCTGATTGGCACTGATTTTGTGGGCGTGTTGAATATTCAGAGCTATCAGCCTGCCTTGTATGGCGAGTTTGAAGAAGCCTTGTTGAGCACGGTCGCCAGTTCGGTGGCTTTGGCGCTCGATAATGCCCAAGTTTTGGCTGAGCTAGAGCTAGAAGTCAGCGAACTCGATATTCCGCGCATCCCACTTTCCGATGATGTATTGATTGTGCCCTTGATTGGGGTGCTTGATCGGCTGCGCTGGGAAAACCTGACCCATACGATTCTTGAAACCTTGCGCGAGCGTGGCTGTGAACATGTGCTGCTCGATGGCAGTGGCTTATTAACCTTCGATCCCGATGCGATCCAAGCGATTAGTACGATTGTTAAAGCGATTGAATTGATCGGGGCCAAAAGCATGCTGATTGGCCTACGCCCAAGCTTGATTGAAGGCCTGATTCGGGCGGGCATTCATCTTACCAACATTCGCACCGCCCGCGATTTGCCGATGGGCTTGGCGATGTTGGGCATTCGCTAAATGCCTAAGCGGTTGTAGAGATAGCTCATCCCTACGCCAAGAATCAGCGTGCCAAGGCCAGTCCACGTTGCGCCGGAGATCAGCGGCCAGTGCCAAGCATTAATTACAACCCGCCGAATTTGCCACCATTGAAAAAAGCCAATGCCAGTTGATGTACCAGCAAAGATGCCAACGATGCTCAAAATATAGGCATTTGGCGTGAAGTCGAGATTAAATAGCGCTGCGATCATTCCCATCAACATTATTGCCACAAACATTGCAGCGATGCCACTGAGGGCACTGCCGAAAACCCATAATTTGGTGGGCATTTGGTGGTACAAGGCTGCTCGTTGAATCATGCTGGCAACGCCGATGGTCAGAAAGAGCGGAAAACTGAGTAGCACGAAAACCCCAATTGCCCCAGCAAGATTAAAGTTGGGATTATCGACCAATTCCTGCAAACCGCTGCGCAGCACATTGGCGACGACCGACATGACGCAACAGCCCAAGGGCATAATGACACAACTTAGGCCAAATGCTAAAGCGTTGTAGCCAACCCAGCGCCGCCAACGATTGGGAGCATTGGTATTGTTATCAGTCGTTGCTGGCACGCTATAGCTTGGTTGGGAGTTGTAACTTGGGTAAGTTTGCTGCTGATCATACGGCTGATAGCCATAATTGGCAGACGGCGGCTGAGGTTGATCTGCTTGGTTTGGTTCTTCACTCATCGGCTACTCCTTGGGCTAGCGTCGTACCAAATAGCTAAGGCCAAAACCAAAAATTAATGTTCCAAGGCCTGTCCACGTGATGATGCTAATCAATGCCCACTGCCATGCCTGATCGATTGTTTTGCGTAGTTCAAGCCATTGTGCCCAGCTAATACTACTTGAGGTGATTCCAAAGGTCAGAATGATAACTTGATTGTAGTTTTTAATCGATTGAGCAGTGATTGGGCTTAGGTGATAGATCCATACAGTCAATGTAATTGCCCCAACCGTTGCGCTATTGGTGACCCATGTCGAACGATTAATTCCTTCGCTGACCGTAGTCCATTGTAGAAAACTTGCAAGATACATCGTTACAAATGCTGGAATTCCAACGACGAATAGCAGGCCAAAACCATCTGAAATTTGAGCTTGGGTTGCTGAGGCTGACTCTGTGAATCCTGCAAAGATCAATAAACATCCAACCAATAGAATTGGAAAAACGATGCAACTAATAACAAAAGCTACACCATTCATAATCACCCAATCGACCCAACGGCTTGGCTGGTTATGGTTGGCCATGATCGTTGCTTGAATGCGATAGCCTTGCGCGGAATTGGAGGTTGCTGGTTGGTTAATCAGTGGATCGGGTGAATCGGGCATAGATTTTTCCTCTTCTCAATCGTTTAAGGTTGCCTCAGCTTGGTTTGCAGTTGAGGCAACCTTTACTTTTACACACTAATACTGCCAATTACCCCCATAACAAAACTAATAATACTTCCCACAACCAAGCTTCCTAGGATTGTCCAAGTGAAGCCTCTTACCCACACCCATTCGATTGGGTTATTGGCAACTTTTTTGACTTCGAATGCTTGGATTAAGGCTGTGCCAAAAGCGGTTGGCCCGAAGTTTACAAGCATTGTAGTGATATATCGTTGCCATGATGTATCGCGGAGAAAAAAAGTATCTCCGACGAGGTTACTTAAGACTGTGCTAACTGGAAAGAGCATTCCAACTGCTAACGCAGTTTTGATCACCCATGGCCAACGTGGAACTTGATAGTTGAGCGCTGATCGTTGGGTCAGTGCCGATACTGCGCCCGTTATCGCCGCGATCAATCCCAAGATTAATAATCCAAGAATTTGAATGCGAAGGGTGTTGAGATTAAGTAATAAGGACATTAAGAGATCGCTCAGCTTGCCTATGGTTGTAATAGCGATAAATACTAAAACAGCAAACGTAACGATTGCCACGATAAAACTGAGAATATTGATCATCATCCAGTTAATCCAACGATTAGGCTGATTAATTGAAGGATCAAATGCTGTTGGAACTACATAGCCTGGAATGGCGTAGGCGGTTGGTGACTGCTGATCGTGATAGGGTGGCTTGGTTGGATCGGCCATAAACCTTGCTCCTGAATATAGCAATGAGCGCCCGAAGAACGCTCATTACTCACTATCATCATAGAAATTGTAACACTAACCCATAAGGGAGGGTATGCCAAACAGTCTATGATTGATGCTAATTGTATTTAGGGCTACCAAGAAGGTGTTATTGGATAACTAGGGTTAATGGCCTGTTAGTGGTATACCAATGAACTTGTCAATTAACCCTAGTTTGAAGAAGTTAGTTTAAATGTTGCTGTTGGGAATACATTACTTCGCGGAAATGCAACTGGGTTGCTGTCGCAGCATCGGATTTTTGCTCAAAGCTTTGCGCTCTAGTGGGTTTTACCGCATTATCAAGCTCGGCTTGATGCGTTTTAACCCAGCGATGAATCAGCCAAAATATTGTTAAGATGACGATATTTAAGGCTAATTTACGACCTTGGGGCGAGAATAAAAACTGACTAATACTTAAGAGTGCTGCAATGCCTAACCCACTACGAAGATATAAGGTCCAATAAAGTTTGGATAATGGTCTCATGATCTGGCCTCAAGACTAACAAATGGCGTGAATTTTTATACGTACGCCGTTTGATTGGTTTAAGTACCAGTAAACCTTAACTACCAATCAAGATGCTATCAAGATCAAATCGTGTGAGATCAACATTGTATCAAAATGAGTTAGTTAGAGCGAGCCAACGATAACAGGCTTAGATCTGACCCTCAATCGCCATCGCAAAGAAGCCAAACAAGCCACCTAAAACTAACCCACCGAGAATTGTCCAGGTTAGGCCAGTCGTAATCACCCATTGCATCGGACGATTGGCGACTTCCTTAACCTCAAGATATTGCACGAAGGCCGTGCCAAACGAGGTTATGCCAAAAATAAGCGTGGCTAAAACGATAAACATCCAAGCATTTGATTCGGCAGGCTCTAGCATATTAATTACTGTGCCGCTGAGAAAGGTGCTTAATGGTAATAAAATGCCTACAGCCAAGGCCGTTTTGCCAATCCATGGCCAGAGCGAAACTTTATTATGTAAGGCTCCGCGCTGAATTAAGGCCACGATTGCTGCGGTAAGTGCTGCACAGACCCCATAGCCGAATAATACGAGAATATCGGCATTGGCAATATTCTCAATATTTTCAAAGTTTGAATTTGAATCGACATAGGATGCGGCGACAACCATGGCTAGACCAAAAAATAAACTCAAGAAGCTCATTGAAGCCACAAAAAAGCCTAGTACGTTCATGCCAACCCAGCGCAGCCCACGATCAGGCGCATTAATATCGCTAATGATTGGCGGTGGCCCCATATAGGCTGGATTGCCATAGGCCACTGGCTGTTGCTGATAGCCATAGGCTTGGGGCGGTTGTTGATAATAGGCTGGTTGTTGGCCATAGGGCGGTTGAGGCTGACCATAGCCTTGTTGTTGCCCGTATTGTGTTGGCTGTTGATAGCCATAGGCTTGGGGCGATTGCCCATAGCTTGGATTAGGCGGCAACGCTTGAGTCGAGGAATCCAGCACTTGAGTTACTTGCGGCTGAAGTACGTTGGTTGCGACTGGTTGCTCGGGATTTGCTGGTGGGGTCAATGGTGTGGTTGGTTGAATTGGTTCTGGCATAAACCTAGCTCCTGATAAGACCACTGGGCATTATAAGAACGCTCAGTGCTGAGTTGGCAAATAGATGCTAAAGATTGTAGCACTAACGCCAAGCTGTGACTTGCTGCTTACAATGAGAAAATAAAACTACCCCATGCCAAGCCACTTAGGCTCGTCCAAGTTAAGACCGAAATAATGATCCAGGTAAAGGGCTGTTGGCTAACTTTTTTTACTTCGGAAAGCTGGCCCAACCCAGTTGCCAAGGCGATGGCTGCCGTACTTGCGGTGAGAAACAAGGTATTGATCAATTGGTAATTATCAGCAGAGGTATTAGGATTGATCAGAAAAAAGAAGATTGCCAAGCTAACAGCGGTTGTTAGGGCGGTCATTAAGCCAGTTTTGAATATCCATGGCCCATAAGAAACCCGGTTGTGCAGCCCGATCCGTTGAATCCAGCCTGCGACTAAGCCGCTAATGCCAGTTATCGTAGCAAATAATCCAATTGTAAAGCCCACTTCGCCTGCTTGGGTATTGATCGAATCGACGATGCCGCCAGCTTGGCTTCCATCAATAAACAACCAGATTGCCAAGATAAAAAAGAGCACAGCAAAAACCACACTACTCAAAATCATGGCTAAAACATTAAAACCAAGCCAGCGCAGCCAGCTATTGGTAGCATTTACACTTTGAGGTGGAACGCTATAGGTTGGGTTGCCATAGGCTTGAGGCGTTGCTTGATAGGGTTGTTGCCCATACCATTGGCCTGGCGGTTGATTTGCTGGTGGTTGGTTGCTCGGCTGAATCGGGGTGGTTGGCGGAAGTTGATTTGACATAATTTACCTTTTGATATGCTAACGAGCGCCCAAAGGACGCTCGTTGTTGAATTTACTGTTTGATCGGGTGTGGTCTATGGATAGCGCGGTGGGGCGATCGTTACGCCTGCTGGTGGCTTAACTCCAGGCCCATACAGATAGAAATCTTCCCATGGATAGTAGCGAGTGAAGAAGCGTTCGCGATTCGATGTACCATTGGCCTTATTGATGACGCGATACATCGTCACATCCATGCCTGCGCGGCCATGGACGAGTTGTTCAACTGCGCCACGTCGCATAGTTTTGTCGTATTGCCAAACCGGTTTGCCAGGTTTTTGCTCGTTGGAATAGGTTGGGCCTTCCATGGTAGCGCGACGGCCATCGCCATAGCCCCACAGCGAGAAGGTCACCCGCCCAGCGCTGGTGTCGGTATCTGTCCACATGAAAATATCGGTGCCTAAGTCGTTTTTCCAACGGAAATCAACATCGGGCACAAACACGGTGGCATCAAAGCCTAAAATATTTTCATAATAGTAGACGATGTAGCTATGGCCATAGCGTTCGATAATTGGCATGCCACTATTGAAAACCGCCCGATACATCGTGGTTGAAACTTGACATAAACCACCGCCAACAACTTTTTCAAGCTTACCATCGACGATTGCATAGCCATCGGTAAAGCCAGCCTCTTCGGAAACATCGCCAACATTTTGGTTGAACGAATAGACCTGACCAGCTTTTACCGTGACTCCTTTGAAGCGATCAGCGGCGCGTTTGATGTTGTTGATGCGTTCGGCGTTGGAGCCGCGATAGTAGGTGGTGGCACTCCCCAGCTTTTGCACTTCGAGGGCTGGCTTGAGCAAATTTTGATCAATGCCCATGCGATTGATATATTGCTTGCCTAACAAACCTAATTGAATTTCCCACTTGGTGCCAGCATGCTCGGGATGCCATTCCATGCGAGCGCGTTCGAAATATTGGACAGTATAGGTTTGGCCATCTTCAGCGTTAACTTCCGAAAATTCTTCGCTGATCGGATAGCCAAAAGTATACAAACCGCCATACTTCGTCCAATAATCGCGGAAGCCATTGCCTAATGAGTGGCCCGACTCAGGATAGAAGGTTGCGCCTTCGTAGCTCGGGCCGGTGCGCCAGACAAATGGATCTTCGTTTTGGCGACCTTCGGCGGCAACTGCCCCCAAACGTGTCGCTAAAATATAGAAATCTGTGCCCTTATTTTCAGGGTGAATCTCCAAGCGAGCACGCTCGAAATATTGCACCTGAAACCCATTCTCCCAAATCACTTCAGTTAATGGCAACCCAAACACCTCAAGATCGCCTTGGCGTTCATAGAAGCGTTTGACATCGAACGAGATGTTATGGCCAGTTGCCGCAAAATAGCGATATGGCTCCCATGCAGTCGTTTGTTGTGCCTGCACGGCAGCACTAACCGAGGCAGTTGGTACACTTGGCGCAAGCCCCAAGAGCGCCAATCCCAATACCAGAGACGGCAAGAGCCGCCAGCGTTGACCTGGCATATTCCTTTCTCCCGATTGCTAGTGATTCAGTATTAGGCCATTGTACGCGCCAGTTAAGCCTGCGTCAATGGTGAGAATTGCTGATCGAAGGTTGATTGCCCCAATCGTAATTGTATTTGCTGAGCTTCAATACTTGCCATGGCTCGACCCGCTGGACTCCTGGCAAGGGCGCGATATGGTCGGCCAACAGCTCTAATAATTCATCGGTGGAGCGTAGCCATGCTTCCAACACAACATCGTAGCTGCCCAAGGTGAGGCCAACAAAATGCACATGGGGCAAATTACATAAGGCTTGTTCAATTTGGCGCTGGTAGGCTCGATCGATTTGCATGCCGATGATGGCGACCACCTGATAGCCCAGGGCATAGGGCGAGGCGACTGCGACAATTTTGATTAACCCTTCGTCAACCAATCGTTCGATCCGGCGGCGCACGGTTGGCTCGCTGCTGCCAACTTTACTGGCAATCGCCCGATTGGGCAGGCGGGCATCGGTTTGCAGAACTTCTAAAATGGCCTGATCAAGCTCGTCCATTGTCATAACGTATTCCTCCAATGTGGACTGACGAAACACACTCTTCGGGGTTTGGCACAATGACGTTTTTCGTCAGCATTTTGTTCCCAAATTTGTTAGGATCATTGCATATCGCTGAACTGATGATTAATTCAGGCTATGCGACGCTGCAAGCGCTGATTAATTTCAATTTTGGGAGTTGTACAATGGCTTGGTTCTATTTAATTGTGGCAGGTGTTTTAGAAGTTGGTTGGGCGGTTGGGTTAAAATATAGCGAAGGGTTAACCAAGCTTGGCCCAAGCCTTGCCACGGGTGTGATGCTGGCGGCGAGTATGGCGCTATTGGGGATGGCCTTGCGTGATTTGCCCCTAGGTACAGCCTATGCAATCTGGACAGGGATTGGCACGGCTGGCACGGCAATTTTGGGTATTTGGCTATTTGGCGAATCGGCTCAACCGTTGCGGCTGGCCTGCTTGGTGATGATCGTTGCGGGTATTATCGGGCTAAAATTATTAGCTGGCAAGCCTGCCTAGTTAGGCAATTATGATTTATGTATTCTTACTGATCTGAGTAGATTATCGATTCGCCACCCTTCCGTCCCTCCCCTAGAGGGAAACGCAGGGGGTTCATCCCCCTGCCCCCCATAGGCATCA
>NZ_DOPT01000011.1:0-23873 GCF_003512625.1 Herpetosiphon sp.
GCTGGCATCCATCCATCGATGAACCAGCCTATCCGTGGTTCGTCGCAGCAACCTACCCTTGGAAGCTAACCCCCTCTCCTGCACGCGAGGCGAGGGGGAACCACCGTATCAATCATGAACGTTGGAATGCCCCTCGCTCACTTACTCTTTTTGATTTTTGCCTTCTGACTTTTGCCTTTCATGCTTGCTCACGTGCTTGTTCGGCTTTGATCAAGTCATCGGCGGCTTTGAGCATCTGTTCGCGGCGAGTGGCGCTGATATTGCTGCTTTCAAGGTAGATTTCGAGGGCGCGGCGTGGAGTTAATCCTTCATTCAATTCGCTGGCAACCGCAGCATAGCGAGTGCGTTCGCTGCGTTGGGCCTCAATCGCAATGCTGGCGATCACATGGGTTTCGGCAGCCTCGAGCAAGCGTCGCAGTTCAGTCTCATCAAGCTGTGGGCGTTGCTCAGCAGTAGCGCTAATTAACAAACGCACCACCGCGCCATTTAAATCGCGCTTGCTAATCGCTTGGGCCACCCGCTCCATGGGGTCGCTGCTGCCAGTTACATCAACTTTGATCGTGACGAATGGGCGCGGATGCACCGCAATTGGCTGATAGCTGGCATCTTCCCAATTATTTTCAATTTCAACAATTACCACTTGTTTTTGCTCAGATTCCTCGCTAAAATCGATGCGCTCAATCGAGCCAGGGTAGATCATTGGGGGATTTTCGCTGAGCACTTGATAGCGGTGAATATGGCCCAAGGCGACATATTGAATGCCTGGCTGGGCCAAAAGTGATGGCGGCAGAATCAGATCATTGCCCAACATGACCGAGCGTTCAGCGCCATAGGTGGCATTGGAAACAGTGCCATGAAAGGTCAAGATCGCTGGTAAATCGCCGCGCAACCGCTCGGGCACTTGTTCGAGCCAAGCCCCTACCCGCCGCAATAATTCAGCTTCGAGTTCAGCAAATGGCAACTCACGAATATCATCTTTGGTCAAAATGGCGTGGCGGCTGATCCATGGCACGGCCACAATTTGAATGCTACCGGCGCGAGTTTCGATCGTATGAATCCCAAGCCGATCGGCAATTGTTACCCCATCGATGGCGAGGGTATCGAAAATTTCGACCGAATGAGCTTTGCCTGCGGCGGCTGAAACATCGTGATTGCCAACCAACATAAATACGGGAATGCCCCGATCGAGCACACTGCGCAGGCGACGAGCAAATTCACGTTGATGGGTTGGGTTGGGCGTGCGGTTTTTGTAAATATCGCCAGCAATCAGCACCAAATCGACATCATGCTCGATGCCAATCTGCAAAGCCTCGGCAAACCGATCAAGATAATCGATCAAGCGGGTGTTGAGGCCAGTTGTGCTATCGATTCGGCCATAATTTTCCATGCCAATGTGAATATCTGCGAGGTGAAGAATTTTCATGCCCAAGATACCTTTAATAGCTCATGTGTTTGGTTAGTCTACCACAATCGGCGGCTCATGGTAGACTGAAAAGGCCGCCAGTTAATCAAGCTTGTTTGGGCTTGGCGGTTGTTCTTGCGCGGAAAGGATTTTGATCATGTCGGTTAGTGTCGATGTCTGGTCGGATTTTGTTTGCCCCTTTTGTTTTCTTGTTTCAACCAATCTCAAACGCTTGGCTGAAACTCACGATATTCAATTAACTTGGCATGCCTTTGAGTTGCGGCCATTTGGTTCGCCGCCACCCGATGCGCAATATCGCCAGTTTATCGCTGAGAAAACGCCAGCGATGGTGGCAATGGCCAAAACCCAATATGGCGTGGATATTAATCAAGGGCCGTTTGGTATTGATAGCCGTTGGGCGCATCGAGCGGCCAAATGGGCTGAGCAACAAGGCCAAGGCGATGCGTTTGCCCAAGCCGTGCTTTCGGCCTACTGGTTGCAGGCCCAAGATATTAGCCAGCCTGCGGTTTTAGCTGCCTGTGCCGAAGTAGTGGGGCTTGATGCTAGCAATCTCGCTGCCATTCTCGCTGATCCACTGTATGATGCTGCGGTTGAGGAAGATATTGCTTTAGCCCAGCAACTCCGTTTGAGTGGCGTGCCCGCGAGTGTATTTGCCAAGCGCTACTTGGTGGTCGGCGCACAACCCTATGAAGTCTTTGCTGATGTGTTGCAGCAAGCCAACGAGCCACCAGCCAGCAACTAGAGGAGGTTGTTAATTATGAATGAACAAGCCTATCGGGCCGCCAGCGAGCATGCAGTCTATCTTGATCGCTCGTCGGCTGGTTGTATCGAAATTACTGGGCGCGATCGTTTGGTCTTGATCAATCGGCTCTCGACCAATGCAGTGCTCAATTTAGCGCTTGGCACTGGCCAAATCACCGTGCTAACCACCAATATTGGGCGAATTATCGATTTAATTACGGTGTTTGCAATTGATGATGATACGATTTGGGTGATTACCAGTGCCAATCGCGGGGCACAATTAACAACCTATTTTGGCCGCAATAAGTTTTATGGCGACCAATTTAAAGTACGCGATGTGACCGAGAGCGTCCATCAGATGCGGGTGTATGGTAGCCAAGCCACCGCAATGCTCGAACGCTTGACCAGCCAAAGCTTGGAGCACGTCGGTTTATGGCAACACCTCAGCGCTGAAATCGACGGCTGCCCGGTGCGTTTAGCGCGAATTCGCCCGATGCGTGGCGCTGGCTGGGCGATTTTTGCCGATCTTGCGGCAGCCGATGCCTTGTGTGAAGCCTTCGATGATGCGAATGCCGCCTTGCTTGATCGCCCAACCTACCACACATTGCGAGTTGAAGCTGGCTATCCGGCGCTGAATGAACTCAACGAGGAATTTATTCCGCTTGAAGCTAATTTGTGGGATGCAGTCAGTTTCAACAAAGGTTGTTATATCGGCCAAGAAATTATTGCCCGCATGGATAGCCGTGGTCGTTTGGCCAAAAAGCTACAAGGTTTAGGCCTAAGCGGCGCAGTTGAAGTGCCCGCAACGCTAACTAAAAATGGCCAAGATGCTGGTACTTTGACCAGCGTGGTATGGTCGCCAGCCTTGAATCAGTACATTGGTTTGGGCTATGTGCGCACTGGCCACGAGCTTGGTAGCGAATTGACTATTGGTGAGCAGCAGGCTACCGTGGTTGAATTGCCGTTTATTGCTCAAACTGAACCAACGACGGTTGAGTAGGATTGCCTAAGGCTTGGAATGCCCCTCGCCCGCCGTAGTGTGCGAGGGGTTAGGGATAAGGCACAATTTTGTGGGTTCACGGATTACGACCCTCTATCTACTGAGCGCGTTTCAGGGTTGGGGCTGCGAATCAATTTCGAGCCAAGCACCACGGTCTTCAGGAAACATCATCGCCAAAATAGTATATTTCTGACCGTTGATCATCAGTGGTTGGTTGAGCGAAACCGTTTGTTTTTCACCGACAACCTCAAATTGTTGCGGGCGGACTTCGATAACTGCTGATGTTTCGCCGCGCCGATAACTGCTTAGATGCAACCAAACCCCTGCCTGAAACTCACTTGGTGGTACACTACGCTTCAAAATAAAACTATCAGGTTTGGTTTGATTATATTCAGGGAGGGTTGGGTTGGTAATTGGGGTTGGATTACTATTCATACCACATGCTCCTAACATGATTAATAGACTGCTGATGACAATGGTTTTCAACACCTTTCGCATAGGCTTTAATCCTTTTCATTAACCGCTACTTGCTCATAATTCGCTTTAAATTCATCAAAAGAAATTGTGGGATGCTCTGTGCCCCAAGGATTATATAATGTCACAGTTTTATTATTCAGGTCAACGTGCTGTACCACATACGCATGATCTTCAGAAACAAATTGAGGGGGATTATTTAATTTATCAGGTGTCCCAGTCGTAACAGCATCGCCTTGGTCTACCTGACGTTTCAATGTGGCAAAATCAACATCGGCAACATTTGTATGGACTGAATCATTACCAGTAAGCAGCTCAATAAACTCACCAGCATTACCAAGTTCAATATTCGCATAGCCTCCCTTATATTTAGCATAAGCCTTTTCAATTAACATTGGCCACATTTCTGAGTCATTGCTTAATTTTGCAAATGCCGGATCAATAGCTCCTTTCGTATGAGGAAATTCATTGGTTACAGTGACTTCAACCGTAGAACGCATACCAAAAATTTTTTTGATCCCACTCTCGGCTTCAGGATGGAAGGTCACTGTATAGGTTCCATCGCCATTATCACGAATAGCCTTGCGAATCACATCTGGATTGGTTTTGGCAATCGCTGCTAAGCCTGCCATTAAATAACAATCACCTAATAAACCTTGTTTGACATCATCCATCGCAATTGCATTGCTATCCCCAGCTCCTTGGGCAAAGACTGGGTGCTCCAGTCTACGATATTCAAGGTTTGTCAGGGTAGGGATATTCGCCGAAGGATTTCGATATGTGCCAATTACTGGCAGACTAATTCCGTCAAAAGCTCCCTTGAACAGGCTAGCGGCCTCAGTTTCAGCCTCACGCAAAATCGAATTAACGTTTAATGTGACCTGTTGAGCAGTGATTAATCCCTCTTTTAATCGGCTTAAGCTTGGAAAAATCGTCGTTTGCATTTCATCGAAAAAGGCTTTGGCTGCCGTTCCATGCCAATCGACTTGTAATTGTTGATAGGTTTGATTGAGTTGTTGATGGAGTTGGCTGACAATTTCGGCTTGGCGTTGGAAGCGCTGACTCTGTTGGTCTATTTGTTCATAATCAATCAAGACAATTGGTGCTGGCATATAACTCCTTCACTAGCTGGAAAAGATCACGATTGAAGTGGCTCAATAGCTACGAATGGCAGCTCTCAATTAATTATCTTGAATATATCAAAAACTGTAATTGAATGTCAATAACTTGGTAATATAATAGCAAGCGTATAGAAGATTTTGATGCTACTTAAGGTTAGGTGTATAGGGCAGATAAAAGCTATAGTACCTAGATGGATTGACATTGATTAATACCCCTCATCTGCTGCCTAGCGAGGCGAGGGGAACTAGCTCAATCATCAAAGAGGGAATGCCCCTCGCTCGCCGCAGTGGGAGAGGGGTTGGGGTGAGGGCATCCTAATAATCACTTTTGGGTGCTGGCGATTTCGCCTAAGCCGACAGCTGGCCCTAAAAAGGTTGGTTGCGGCTGGCTGATGTGAACCTCAAACAGGGCTTTGCAACGGGCCAGCCATTCGCGGGTGGTGTAGCGAATTTGGGTTGCTGGCGGATAATAGGTTGTGCTTTGCTCGGGCTTGAAATTCCAATCGGGGATGCTCAGGCCAATCGCGGCCACGCCCAATTCACGACACGTATAAATTGCTCGAGGGAGATGGTAATCTTGAGTGACGAGAATTGCTTGATTTACGCCGAAAATGGCTTTGGCGCGGTAACAAGTTTCGTAGGTGCTGAAGCCAGCATAATCACGGGTGATGGCGCTGGCTGGTATGCCGTGGGCGATCGCATAATCACGCATCACGCTTACTTCATCGTAGTTGGTTTGGCTATTATCGCCGCTCATGAGCAAATGCTGGACGCGGCCTGCTTGATAGAGCTGAATTGCGCCATCTAGCCGCTCACGCAGGGCGGCGCTTGGTTGATTGTAGCGAATACCAGCCCCAAACACGATTGCAACTGGTTGGCTTGGAATGCTGGCCACATCAGCAAAACGATAATCGGCGGTTGCCCAGCGCACCCAACCATTGACCAGCAACAGACCTAAAATTGCCAGCAATGCCAAGCGTAAGCCCAGCTTAAGCAATTTACGTGGTTGTAGGCGGTTGCTCAACGCGCCGCCGAACTTGCTCGCGCACCAACGCCAAAATCTCTTCACGCCGCACATTCCCCTTACTGACCACCCGTTCAACGGTCTCTTCAAGCTGTTGCCGCTCTTCTTCAGTGAGTTCTTTGGCCGAAACCACAATAATCGGCAAATCGCGGAATTGCTCAAGCTCTTGTAAGGCAGCGATCGTTTCGAAGCCATCCATTTCGGGCATCATTAGATCGAGAATCATCGCGCCAAATGGGCGGCTATGCAATGCGCCCAAGGCTTCGCGCCCGTTGGCAGCCTCATAGACTTTCCAGCCAGCGCCTTCGAGCATGCGTCGCAGCATCGCCCGACTATCATGATCGTCATCGACCACCAAAACCAATTGGGTTTTGGCATTTTGCGGGTCGATACAACTCCGTAGCGTGCGCAGCAATTGGCCGCGATCAACGGGCTTAATCAAATAATCGTACACCCCAAACGAAACCCCTTGGTTTGGCTCGGCCACAATCGTATGCATAATTACCGGAATTGTGGCAATTTTGGGGTCGGCCTTGATTTCGGCCAAAATCTCCCAACCATTGACATGGCCTGGCAACAACACATCGAGCAAAATTGCCGTTGGATGATGATTGCGCACCATTGCTAAGCCATTTTCGCCATCAAATGCGCTAAGGACGCTCCAGCCCTCGCGCTTGAGCGTGCGCGAAAGCAGATGATGGACATTGCGATCATCGTCGATAATCAGCACTTTGGGTTGGTTGTTGTTGGCATCGCTGATAATAACTGGCGCTTCATCAAGTAACGAAACTGGAGCCATATCGATGACTGATTGCGGTAGGTGCACGCTGAAGGTTGAGCCAACGCCTAATTCACTTTGTACCCGAATATCGCCGCCGAGCAATTGAGCCAAGCGCCGACTTAAGGCCAAACCCAGCCCAGTGCCGCCATATTTGCGGGTGGTCGAGGCATCGGCTTGGGTAAATGGCTGAAACAAGCGTGATAATTGGGCGTTGCTCATGCCAATGCCATTATCATGCACGCTGAAATCAATCCAGCCCTCTTCTTCGCTTGGTTGGACGCGCAAGGTAATGCGGCCATGTTCGGTGAATTTCGCTGCGTTGCTCAGCAAATTGACCAAAATCTGGCGTAAACGGGTCTCGTCGCTAATCATCGTCAGCAAGCCAGCTGCTGATTCGATCACCAAGCGATTTTCATTTTTGATGATCATCGGATCGACGGTTGAGCGCACATCGTGCAGCAGTTGGGGCAGCGAAATTTCCTCAGGCAAAATTTCAACCTTGCCCGATTCAATCTTGGCCAAATCCAAAATATCGTTGATCAAGGTCAGCAGATGCCGCCCTGAGAGGCGAATCCGATCGAGATCTTCGATCATTGCGGTTTGGCCGAGGTCTTCACATTCTTCTTGGAGAATTTCGCTATAGCCGATGATCGCATTGAGTGGGGTGCGCAATTCGTGGCTCATATTGGCCAAGAAATTACTTTTGGCGCGATTGGCTTCTTCGGCCACAAATTGCAAGCGTTGGGCATGATCTTTGGCTTGCTCAAGTCGCTCGATTTGGCCACGAATCGTTTGGGCCATGGTATTGAACATCGCAGCGAGGCGGCCTACTTCATCATAGCGGCGAATTGGAATATCAGTGGTAAAATCGCCATCGGCAAAGCGTTGCGCTCCGTCGCGTACCAACTTGAATTGATTGCCGACCCTCCCCAGCAGATAGTAGACGAACAGACTTAGCAATACTAGTATCGCCAAACTGCGCCCAGTCAGTGCCACAATCATGCGGCCATTTTGCTTGGTAATTGTTGCTTCAAGTGCTTCAGATTGATCATCAATGATATCAGAGAGCACTTGGGTGGCCTCGTCGAGTTGATCGGCCTGTTCGTCGAGGATTTTCCAAGCAGCCAGTTCTGCGGTTGAGCGGGTTGGCGCTGATTCTTGGATGCGTAGGTCGATTTGGGCGAGGTAGGCAACTCCGGCATCTTCATAGTCGGCGCTAAGTTTTTGTACATTCTCAAAGGCTGTTTTGGTTTCTGGGTTCGGCTGCATGTTCTTGAAGAATTGTTCAAGCTCTAGGCGTTTGTCATCGAAGGCTTGGCGATAACGGGTATAGTGTTCACGCTCCTCGATTTCACCTAAGGCATAGGCATCGAGCGCATGGGCTTGATATTGAGTGTAGAGGCTAATTTCGCGAGCTAAACGTTCGGCATCTTCTAAATCGATCACATATTCAATATCATTATTGAGCATGCTACGCTCAACAACCCCGATGATATTTAATCCGGTCATTAAGCTCAAAATGATCGCTGCAATTGTGATCATTGTACGGCGTACCGACCCGCGTTTCATGCAAACTTCCTTAGCCAAGCCAACTGATTCCATTGCTATTATACTCTATGCTGTCTAGCGATCACCATTCGCTGGTTTGGTCGCGAAATCGCTCTAAAAGCAGAAAACTTATGAAGGTCACACCCATCAAAAGGCTGCTCATCGCTAAGGCTTGGCCATAGTTGCTGGCTCCTGGTTGGCCTAAAAAGCGAAAGATCACGACTGGCATGGTGGCGGTGGCTGGGCTGGTTACGCTTACCACCAGTGCTGCTCCAAAATCGCCCAACGATACAGTGAAGGCAAATAAGCCTGCGGCCATGATGCTTGGCAACAGCAAGCCTAAATCAACTTCACGCCAAGCCTGCCATGGTTTTGCACCCAACATCCGCGCAGCTTCGCGCAATTGTGGGTTCAAACGGCGCAAGGCTGGCACCATGGTGCGAATCACAAACGGCAAGGCTAATAGGGTGTGAGCTAGCGGCAACAAGCCCGACCAACGCCGCAAATCAGGCGTTTCCCAGCCCCAAAATTCATATGAGCGAAAGGCGATAATATAGCCCAAGCCGACTGTTACCGCCGAGGTGCCTAAGGGCAGCATCAACACGCCATCGAGCAGGCGGGTTAATCGGCCTTGGGGTTGGGCCAATAGATAGGCGCAGGGCAAACCAAAAACTAAAGCCAAGATCGTGGTAATGCCCGCATAGCGCAATGAGTTGAGCATGGCTTGGGTTGGCGGCACATAGGCGTAACTGCCACGCTGATTGATCCCCAGCATGCGAAAATACTCAAGGCTCCACTGACCTTCGATCCGCAAGGCTCCTAGCACCAAACTTGCCAGCGGCAGCACGATTAAACTGCTAGCAAGTAGCATAACCCCGCCAATTGCCACGCGACTTGGCCACGTGCGAGCGCGACGTAAGGACAATGCTTGGGCTTCTTGAGGCACGCTGCTACGCCGAACCAGCCGCGTATAAGCCAAGGTCAAGCCCAAACTGGTGAGAATTTGCAAGAGCGAGAGGGTTGCTGCGATCGGCAAGTTAAATTGATGAATCGCTTGATCATAAATTTCGACTTCGATTGTGCGTTGCTGGCTGCTACCCAATAACAGCACTGTGCCGAAGGCTGAAAACGTGAAGGTAAACACCAATAATGCTGCTGCCAACAAGGCGGGCATTGCCAATGGTAAGGTCACTTCGAGCCAAACTCGCCAGCGTGGCGCACCTAAAACCTGAGCCGAAGCCTCTAAACGTGGATCGTGATTGCTCCAATAGGCTGTTAGCAAACGCACCACCACCGTCAAATTGAAAAAAACATGGGCGATTAAAATCATGCCAAGGCTTTGCTCAAGCTCCAACGGCGGCTGCGCCAACTCCAACCAAGCCACGAGCCAGCGATTGATTAAGCCACGCTCGCCCAATAGTGCTCGAAAGGCCAAAGCAACCACAACGGTTGGCAGCACAAACGGCACGGCAATCAGTGAGCGCAGCAATGCTCGCCCCGGAAATCGATAATGAGCCAAAATATAGGCGGTTGGCACGCCCAAAAGCAAGGTCAACATTGTTGAAAGCGTTGCTTGCCAAGCACTCCAAGCCACAACTTGTAACAGGCTGCGATTACTGAATACCATTTGAATGGCCGCGCCAAGGCCTTTTTCGGCAAACGCGCGTTGCATAATTGCCCAGAGTGGCACACCAAAAAAGAGCACAAAAAAAGCTAGCGCAGGCAAGGCCAAAATCCAATACAGCCATTGAATGCGCCGCTGATGAGTATTTGACATAAAGTTTCTCAACTAGCCAAGCTGGAGCGATGTTAGCGCCATTCGATCCGTTCGGCGACTTGGGCGCGTAGTTCGGGGCTAAACCATGTTTCCAATAAGGCTAGCGCCAAATCGATGCCTGCCGAAACCCCTGCCGAGGTGGCGATTGGTGGCGTGATGGTATAGCGTTGTTGGCGTTCGACCGTAATCTGGCTATTTTCGGCCAACAGATCCAGTGCGGTGTAGTGGGTGGTGGCCTGTTTGCCATCGAGCAAGCCCGCCGCTGAGAGTACCAACGCTCCTGTGCACACCGAAACAACCCAGCCACGCTGCTGTTGCTGGCGCAAATAATCGAGAATCAGGCTGTTGTGGCGAGCATGAGTGCGTGCGCCAATCCCACCTGGCACTAAAACCACATCAAATGCTGGGGCATCGGCAAAACTATAATCGGGCTGAATTTTCAGGCCATAACGAGCTTTGACTGTTTGGGTTTGCTCGGCAACGGTGTTAATCGTCAGATCAACCCAATTGCTCGCCATGCCAAAGACTTCGAGTGGCCCGATAAAATCCAGTTCCTCGGCATCGTTGAAAATCAGGATACCAATTGATTTAATGCTCATAATTAATTACCACGCAATATCAAAGGTTGGCTCACGGTGGGTTGGCTCTTGCCAAGTGACCTCAACATGTTGCACTTTGGCATGAATCGGGCCGCTATAACACCAGCTGATCATGCGCTGCACGCCAGCTTGGCTGCCCTCGAAAATCGCTTCGACGCTGCCATCGGGCAAATTCTTAACCCAGCCACCAATTTTGGCCAAACGCGCTTGATCGCGGCAGGTCGCGCGAAAATTGACTCCCTGAACCGTTCCAGTGACAATCACATGAGCCCGCGTTGTTTCCACATATCCCCCTTATTTAGCGAAGTTCTAAGGCTGCCGCCAAGGTCGGTGCTGACAGCACGGTTTGGCGGTTGAGCTTTAACTGTACCATCATTGGAGCTACTTCGGGTTGTAATCCAGCCAAAATCACCCGCGTGCCTAATAATTTTGCCCCTTGGATAATTCGTTCAAGCATGGTCAGCAAGCTATCGGATGCTACCAGAACGCTGGTTAAATCGAGAATTAAGGTATTTGCCCGTTGTTCGTGAATATAGCTTAGCAAGGAATCTTCCACCGCTTTGGCGCGTTGGGTATCGAAGCCTCCGATTAACGGCAGCACCACCACATCATCGCCGACGGGCAAGGCCGCCACAGTCAAGGCATCAACCGTTTGGCGCAGTGTTGTTTCGGTTGAAACTAATTGTTGATTCGAGGTTTCCAGCCGAATCGCCAAGGCGGCTAGTTCGTCGGAGCGTTGCTGCATTGCTTGGCGCGATTGTTCTAATTCATATTCACGTTGATTAATGACGTGGGTCAAAATAGTGATAATTGCGCCGGTACCAAGTAATAAAATTGTTTGTGAAACGATGGCAAGATATTTATAATTATCACTGACACTCATCATGATCAGCGAATTGGGATCGCTAAAGCTCCAAAAAAGCGTAATTTCATTGATAATTGCAATCAAATGAATGATAATACTCATTGCTGTTGCAGCAATAATCCAGCGTGCCCGCCCCAAAATGAAACCTGTGCCCATTAACTCAATACAAATAATCGCAAAATTATACGATACAAAACCACCAATATTATGATTGACCACGGCTACAGTAATCGAACTAGCAAAATGCAATACGAACGTTAATGGATATAAATTGTTTGGCTTGAGTAGGAACATATAGCCAACAATTAATAATCCATGGACAATCGCCACATAGAAATTAATTTGTGATTGAACATTGGCCCAATCAAAAATTGAAATTGGCAAAAACAAGGCGGTAATGCCGAGCATAATTCGTGCATACAATTTGGCACGTTCGACGGGTAGCTGCTTTGAATCGGGCACGGGTGGCTCCTTGTGGGCGTGATTATTTGCCAATACAAAAGCGACTAAAGATCATATTCAATAAATCATGTTCGACAGTTTCGCCAGTAATTTCGCCTAAACTAGCGATCGCCTCATGCAAATCGATCGCAATCAAATCAACTGGGCGGCCTTCGCGCAAACCTTGGATGGCTTGTTCTAAGGCGGCATTGGCACGGCGCAAAGCCTCGCGGTGGCGTGGATTGGTGACTAAGCGGGCATCACTGAGCGGCAAACCACCAAGCAACTGTTCGGCTACCATTGTACCTAAATAATCCAAGCCTGTGCCAGCCTGCGATGAGATTGCGATGCTGCCACGGAGCTTGGGGTGAGTTTGAGTCAGCGCGGTTAAATCAGCGTGTTGGCCTAAATCGGCTTTGGTAGCAATCACGATTGTGGGTCGTTCATGAGTTAATTGGGCAATTGCCAAATCTTCTGGGCTTAACGGCTGCGAACCATCGATCAACAGCAACACTAAATCGGCTTTGCTGAGAGCGGCGCGTGAGCGTTCGACTCCAATTCGTTCGACTACATCATCGGTTTCAGTAATCCCCGCAGTATCAATCAGCACCACTGGAATTCCGCCCAGATTGGCGGTTTCTTCCAAGGTATCGCGGGTTGTGCCGGGAATGGCGGTGACGATGGCTCGTTCGGTGCGCAACAGGGCATTCATCAAGCTCGATTTGCCAGCGTTGGGCCGACCAACCAAGGCAGCGCGTGCCCCTTCGCGCACAACCACACCTTGATCGGCCCCAGCTAGCAGTTGGCTGAGCAGGCTTTGGGCTTGCTGCAAGGGCTGTTGTAATTCCTCGCTGGGCACATCATCTTCGGGAAAATCGGTGAGGGCTGTGACATAGGCCAAGGGATACATCAGCTGCTCGCGCAATGTGCGCAGATCACGCGAAAGCCCGCCGCCCAGCTGATCGAGCGCCAAGCTAAGCCCCAAGTTGGTTTGGGCTTCGATCACATCGAGAGTTGCCTCAGCTTGGACTAAATCGATGCGGCCATTGGCAAAAGCGCGTAAGCTAAATTCGCCTGGGTTGGCTAAGCGAGCGCCATGAGCTAGAGCCAAGGTCAGGGTTCGGCGCAAGGGCAGCGGGCCGCCGTGGCAGTGAATCTCCAAAATATCTTCGCCGGTGAATGAGCGTGGCCCCTTAAAAAAGACCGCCAACACCTCATCGACAATTTGTCCATGCTCATCGAGCACATGGCCATAGCGCATTTGGTAGGAGCGCCAAACGCCTTTGCGGCGCGGTTTGATCAAGGCTTGGGCGATAGCTAAGCTTTGAGGGCCGCTGACCCGAATAATTCCAACCCCACCAACGCCAGGTGGGGTAGCCAACGCAGCGATCGTATCAGCATAGAGCATTAGCGCAACCTCGATGTGCTGGTCAAGGGCAGAGTTGCGGGCATGCTTTGGACATGGCAAAAGCCACAGGTTGGCGCAAAACTATGGTTAAAACTGGGTGCGGTCGGCAATCCCGCGTTATGGCAGGTTTTGCAATCGGCGACCGCCACCGACAAATCATGGTTTGGCAATTCTTTGACATCGGGGCCATAGGCGGCGGCAAAGGCAAAAACCCAAGTTGCCACAATCACCACGCCAGTCATGGCAAACATCAAACGCATCGGCCAACTGCGCATCATCGCACGGTAGCGAGCGCGGGCAGCTGCTTTATCGAAAACCGGCGCAGCATCTGGCTGCTCATCGGGCAGCATTTCAGGTGCATCGCTCATAGGGCAACATCCTTCTAGAATTGAGCTAGTTAATCAAATCGGCTAGATCATATCATACTGTGAGTTGGGTCGTGTGTTTGACCAAGCCGATTTTTTCGGGTACAGTTCTTGCATAGAGGCCCATGCCCAAGTAAATACTGTCTCGTGGTCGAGGCAACCATGGTGGAGTCAGTCGCAGTAATGCGGCTTTTTTAGTTTAGTTTTGGTTGATTTGACGGATATAGCAGGGTATAGCCGCAAGCACGACCAAATTAGGAGGAGCGTATGTCGCTGGTCTTGGTTCAATCCAACGTCGCCCCTTCGCCTGCCGCCGCTGCTGGAGGCGATGGAATGTCGCCGCTGTTGCAGTTGGTGTTGGCTTTGGCCGTTTTGATCGCCGCTGCCAAAATTGGTGGGCTTGTGAGCACCAAGCTCAAACAACCTGCCGTTTTAGGCGAGCTTTTAGTGGGGATTTTGCTTGGCCCCAGTGTTTTGGATTTTCTCAACCTAAGCTTTTTCACGAGCACCCACTTACAAGATACGGTTTTTGAAATCGCCGAAATTGGGGTGATTTTCTTGATGTTTGTGGCTGGGCTTGAGGTCAAATTGCCCGATCTGCTGGCGGCGGGCAAGGTCTCGACAATTGCTGGAGTGTTGGGGGTCATCATCCCATTGCTTGGTGGTTTTGCTCTCGCGTGGTTCTGGCCTAATAACTATTCATTCACCAAAAGCCTGTTTATTGGCATTTTGCTGACTGCTACCAGCGTTTCGATTTCGGCCCAAACCTTGCTCGAATTGGGCAAACTGCGCTCGCGGGTTGGGCTATCGTTGTTAGGTGCGGCGATTGTCGATGATGTGTTGGTAATTGTCTTGCTTTCGACCTTTGTGGCCTTGACGGCGAGCAGCGGCGGCGGGGTTATGACTGTGCTGAGCATTGTCGGTGTGATGCTGCTGTATTTCGTGGTGATGAGCATTTTTGGGCTACGCGCTTTGCCATGGATTATTCGTAAAGCTGCTAAATTGCCAATTAGCCAACCGCTGGTGAGTACGGCACTGGTGTTGGTGCTATTTGCCTCGTGGAGCGCCGAAGCCTTGGGTGGAGTGGCGGCAATTACGGGGGCATTTTTGATGGGCGTATTTTTGGGCCGCACGCCCTATCACAACCGGATTGAAGATGGCGTGCAAACCTTGACCTATGCCTTCTTTGTGCCAATTTTCTTTGCCAGCATCGGCTTGCATGCCAATATTTTCTCGTTGCCAAGTGATTTGGTGGCCTTCGCCGCTGTGCTGTGTGTGATTGCTGTGGTTACCAAGATTGTAGGTTGTGGAATTGGGGCAAAAATTGGCGGCATGAACAATAAAGAATCGTTGCAAGTTGGTTTGGGCATGATTTCGCGGGGCGAAGTTGGCTTGATTGTGGCCAGCGTGGGTATTCGCCAAGGCATTATTGGCGAAGATGTGTTTGCCATGACCGTGCTGATGGTACTTGTAACCACCTTGGTTACTCCCTTATTATTACGCTGGTCGTTTGGCAACGAACAAACACCCAAAGATCAAGAAAAGCCCAAATCTGAAAAACCCGTACTCAAACCTGCCCATGCTGGCGAAGAAGCAGGTCATTAATTGGCTTTACAAAGGAGTAAATAATGAATCAACCACAAGTCGAATCGTTAATGTTTATTTTGAATGATGTTGATCTGTTAAATGAAGTGCTGCGTGTGTGGGAAGAACATGGCGTGCGCGGCGTGACGGTCTTGCGTAGCACTGGCCTTGGGCGAATTGGCAATGCGCTGTATCGTGATGATGCGCCCTTATTCCCTTCGCTACGTGAATTGCTTGAAGATGATGAGATGCATCACTTTACACTGTTGACTGTGGTGCAAAGTAGCCAAGTTGAGCAATTGGTCGCAGTGACCGAGCAAATTACTGGCTCGCTCAACAATCCCAATACTGGCTTGATCTTTACCATGCCAATTAATCGGGTCTTTGGTGGAACCCGCAATTTCGAGTAGCAATTAGGGATCAGTAAGTTCCGATCCACGAAGAGCACGAAGAGCACGAAGGATGATGAGGCTTTTGGCTATGGAATACATGCCCCTGAAAAATTAAATGTGTTCCGATAGCCAAAAGCCTTTAGCCTATAGCCAACCAACATCGCTCTGCGCCTCTGCGTTAAATGCTGCTTTCTATTCCCATAACAACCGATTCCCTGCCTAAAACCCCAACCGCTCGATGTGTTGTTCGACCAAGGTCGTAATTTCGGGGTGTTGCTCGGCTACATCAAGCAACAAGCTGCGAATTTGGCTATCATCTAGTTCATCGAGGGTCGCCCGAATTGGCGGGCGCTGCACAACTTGTTCGGGGCAATACAGCAGAAACAGCAGCACCGCAACGCTATGTTTGCAGATCGGGCCATAATCATAGGGGCAGGTGCATTGGGTTGAAATCTGTTCAGCATTTTTGGTGTGCACTGCAACATCATAGAGATAATCTTCGCTGCCACACACCACGGCCTGAATCATATTGCCGCGTTGCAGCACTGATTCAACCATGCCACTCTCAAAGTATTCTAAGCCGCGTTCAAAACTGCGTTCGCCAGCCATCGCCTGAATTTGCGCATCAGAAATCACTGGAAAATCCATAACCACCTCTAGCTGGTAGGAGTTGTTAAATCGAGCATCCATCTTTGAATACTCTCAACCAGCGTTTTAGGTTCAGCATCGACCGTCAAGGTTAGGGCATTACTGGGCATTTCCAAGGTGGCTAATTGGCTTGCTAACAGGCTGCTCGGCATAAAATGATTGCTGCGCTGTTGCAAACGCGCTTGAATTAATGCAGGATCGCCGACCAAATGCACAAAATGCACCTGTTGATCGACTGCTAAATAATCGCGATATTCAGCCCGTAAGGCCGAGCATGCCAAGACTAAACTACAATTTTGGGCCAAGACGGCGCTAATCTGTTCGCGCACTAAGGCTAGCCACGGCCAGCGATCAGCATCGGTTAATGGCTGGCCGTTCGCCATTTTTTGGCGATTGGCCTCAGGATGTAAATCGTCAGCATCGATAAATTGCCAAGCTTGAGCCGTTGCCAATAATTGGCCAACCGTGGTTTTGCCCACTCCACTCACGCCCATAACCACAATCACCATAGCAACTCCGTTTAAATCAAAAAGAGGAAGTTGGTGGTTGCCAACTCCCTCGAATGCGAATCTGTGAGAGCTTTAGAACTGGAGGCTATGGCGTTGAACCACAGTGGCGCGAAGCAGGAACATCCCGCCGATACCAACCCCAGCGCTAAGATAAAACCAGATAAAGGCTGCTGGTAAGCTGATTGCTGCCAAACCAACGGATGGCAAGACTACGACCAAGCTGCCTACCAAAACAGCGGCTGGCCCTTGCAAATTGAGTCGTTGACCAATCACCATGGCAATTGCGGCCAAGCCAATCAAGTAGGGCACTTGGGCAATCAGTAAGAGCACCGGCAAAACTGCCAAGCCAATCAGCGAGAAGATCAAGAGCAGCGCGACAATCCCAACAACCGCCACCGAGAGTACTGACCACATCAAGCCCAAGCCCAAAGCACGTTGGCTGGCTAGGCGAATAATTTGAGCACCGCTAGCAACCGAGCGTGGCCAGATCAAGCTGAGCAAGGTGGCAATAATCGTGGCCAAAATCGCCAAGACTACGGCTAGAATCACGCGGGTTGCGGTAGTTAGGGTTTGATTGCCTTCAACTGGCAAGAGCGCAGTTGCCCCGCTATCGCTGACATTACCATTGAAAATAGCCCCAGCTTGGGCTACATCAGCACCTTGTTGCAACTGAACTTCGCCTGTGGCTGCCATCACATTGCCTTGAGCAACGGAATCGGCCTCGAAGGTCACATTGCCAAACAAACTGACCACATCGCCTTCGACTGAGCCACGCACAATAATGGAGCCGGTGACTGAAGTGACATCGCCTTCAACTACCCCATCGATCACGATAGGCTGGCTGATGGTCGCAACGTCGCCACTTTCGGTTGAGCCGGCCCGAACCACCAAGGCCTCGCCATCGGTTCGCAGAGCTTGAGCAAAGACTAAAGAAGGTGAGGCAATAATAATTAAGGCTAGAATAACCCAGCCAAATAACAAGGCTCGTGGATTGCGGTTCATCGTTCTACCTCCACAAGCAGCGCCGGTGAAGGGGTCAACAAACGTCGCCAGATCATCAGTGCTGCACCTGCAAGCACAAGAACACCAAGCAGCAAGGGAATGCCAACCAAGCCAAGCGTTGCCGCCATGGGCTTACCCGCCAGAGTCAAGGCCAAAACCCCGCGGCCAGCGGTCGAATCGACCCCGCCAAAGGTTGTGGCAGGCAACGAGCTATCAAACAAGACCCCATAACCGCCCCACAAGACGATTAATGTGACGAAGCCCAGAACCACACCCCACAGCACACGTTGACGTAAGGCACGGCTACGGGCTTGAGTTGCGGCAAGCGCAGGAGTCGCAGGTAATTTTGCCATTAGGCTGGCGGCAAAATTCGGCGGTGGAATAGCCGATTTGGGAGCGGCTAAGGCGGCGGGCAATTGCCCAAGTTCATCGAGGCACATTGGGCACTCCTGTACATGGCGAGAAATGGTTTGTTGATCGTCAGGGTCATCTGGTTGCTGAGCACGTAGCTCGCGAATTGAACGGCATGTCATAGCTCTGCTCCTTGTTTATCCAACGCGGCAGCCACCATGTTGCGAGCACGATGCAGCCGAGTTTTAACCGCACTTTCTGATAGCCCCGTAATATTTTCGATCTCCTGATAGGAGAGATCATTCCAGTAGCGCAGCACTGCTACCAGCCGATAGTGATCGGGCAAAGTAGCTAAGGCACGTTGGACGGCATCGCGCAACTCACTACGCAATGCTGAACGTTCAGGACCATCATCGGTACTTGGTAGGGCAAATGCCAAATCATCAAGTGGCACTATCGGTCGCCGTCGGCGTAAGCGGTCAATGCAGTAATTCGATGCGACTGAAAAGAGCCATGTAGAAAACTTGCGGCTTTGATCGAACGTTTCAAGCTTGGTATAGGCCCGGATGAAAATTTCTTGAGCGGCATCTTCGGCCTCGTGGCCATCGTGCAACATCCGGTAGGCCAAGTTGAAAATTGGCCCTTGATACAGCTCGACAATCCGTTGAAATGCAATTTGGTCGCCACGAATTGTCGCCCGCACCAGCGTCAATTCTTCACTATTGATCTCTGTCACGCGGTTCTACCTCGCACCACTATACTCGGTACGCGCTGAGCAAGGGTAATGTTTCATAGTCGAGAGGGGATTGTTGTTTCCCATCGGTGTGATACAAGCTATGGTACCTAAGGATGGCCTAAATGGCAAAATTGGCTTCTACTACTAGAAGTTTGATGATTTTTTTGGCAATCAATCATGTGAATCCAATAGCCCACTAATAGTATTCTGCTACAACCTCGCGTATAATGCATAGTGGCTTTTAATCGTGTTCGTTGAAAGGAATTGCTCAATGACCAATCCACCACAAGGGCTGGAAGAAACCACCCAAGGTGGCCCGCAGCGGCCTGTCGTGCCGCCACAGCGGGTTCAAATTCGCTGTCAAAATTGCCAAACGCCGTTTGTGGTGGCACTTTGGACATACGTCGATGTTGGGGTGCAGCCTGAATTAAAAGGTGCGATGCTTTCAGGTCAATTAAATGTCGCAGTTTGCCCTAGCTGTGGCGCTGGCGGCATGCTGGCCTCACCCTTGATCTACCATGATCCTGAAAAGAAGTTTTTTTGGACGCTCTTTCCGCAAGAATTGAATTTGCCAACCGAGGAGCAAGAACGCTTCGTTGGCGAGGCTTCGAAAGTGGCTATGCAATTGTTGCCACCCGATGCGCCACGTGGCTATTTGCTGACTCCCCGCCGTTTCATCACCATGCAAACCATGCTCGAAACCTTGTTGGAGAGCGAAGGCATTACTAAAGAGGTGATGCAAGCGCAACGCCAACGGGTCGAGTTGCTAAGCCAATTGGCCGAAGCACTCGAGGCTGATCGAGCCGAGAATTTGCTCGATTCAGATCAAGGTAAATTGGCCCAAGTGGTGGCTGCTAACAAGGCGGCACTGGATGGCGAATTTTTCCTCACCCTCAATTCCTATATCGAAGCTGCCTTACAACAAGGTCGCGAAGATAGTGCCGAAATGATCGGCGAGTTGAGCCAACGGGTGATGCAGTTGAGTGGCTTTGATCCGGTAGCCGCTGGGTTACAAGAGCCAGCCGTCGAAGATGTGGTTGCCGCTTTGCGCGATGCCGATGATGCCAGCCTCGAAGATGTGATTAGCAATTATCGCCCGTTGATCGATGATGAAACCTTTGATGCTTGGGATGCCCAAATTGCTGCCTTGCCCGAAGCAGACCAAGCTGAGGCTCAAGCGCGACGCGATCATATCTACACCACGCTGGAGCGTATGGATGCTGAAGCCCAAGCCATTTTTGAAAAAGCCAATGGCCTGTTGCGTGATGCCTTGCAAGCCGAAGATCCGCGGGCGTTGTTAGTTGAGCGCCATAAAGAGTTAAGCGAAGCCTTTTTCGTGGTGATCGATGCCAACTTGAATGCAGCGATGCGTACCAATCAGCAAATTATTGCCGAGCAATTGATGTTGTTGCGCCAAACTGCTGCCGAAGTGTTGCAAGAGGCCATGACTCCTCAAGAACGCTTGATCAATCAATTATTGAGCGCTGAAACTGCTGGTGATGCTACCAAGTTGCTGCGCAAAAACATGGCTTTGGTCAATGGCGATTTCGTCAAGGAAGTCAACGAATTGGCCGAGCAAATGGAAAAAGCTGGGCGTAAGGAAGTCGTCGAGCGCCTCCGCCAAGTCGCCCGCGAATCGGCGAGCCTCCTGTTTTAAGGTCAAAAATCAGAAGTCAAAAGGCAGAATAGTTGGTGTAACTCGATTATAATAACCAAGGATTTTTGCCTTTTGATTTTGCCTTTTGATTTCTATGAAAGCTTTACTACGTTCGACAATGGTTCGAGGTTTGGCGCTGGCGTTGGCTGGTTTTACCCGCCCAGCACCAGCCCAACCTCAACGAATTTTGGTGATTAAGCCCGATCATTTGGGCGATGTTTTACTGTTGACCCCAGCGCTACGGGCCTTGCGCTATAGCCAACCGCACGCCCAGATCAGCGTTTTGGTTGGTTCATGGGCTACCCGCCTCTTGGCCGACAATCCTGATCTTGATGCGATTGAAACCTGTGAGTTTCCTGGTTTTGTGCGCGGTGCGCAACCCTCGACCTTGGCTCCTTATCGCTTGCTTTGGCGCGAAGCTGCCCGTTTACGAAGCATGAATTTTGATACAGCCTTGATTGCCCGTGATGATCATTGGTGGGGCGGCTTGTTGGCGCTTGGGGCTGGCTGTGGCCGCCGAATTGGTTTTGCCCATCCCTTGGTTGCGCCAACCTTAACCAAAGCTCTAGCGTGGAATAGCAATGAGCATGTTACCAAGCAAGCCTTGGATTTGGTGGCAGCGCTCGGTTCAGATCAACCACAAACCCAAACGTTGCGGTTTATGCCAAGTGCCGCTGAGCATGCTTGGGCTGAGGCTTGGCTGGCGCAGCATCAGATTCAAAAACCATTGGTGGCAATTCAGGCTGGCAGTGGCGGCGCAGCTAAATTATGGCCGGCTGAGCGTTGGGCACAGGTCGCTGAACAATTGGCAAATCAAGCCCAAATTGTATTAACTGGTGGGCCAGCCGATGCTGTTGATGTGGCAGCAATCAGCCAACAGTTGCAAATTCCCCATTTGAATGCAGTTGGTCAGGCCAATTTGGGCCAATTGGCGGCCTTGTTTGGGCGTTGCGCTTTGGTGTTGGGCGTGGATAACGGCCCTTTGCATTTGGCCGTGAGTCAATCAACCCCAACCATTCATCTGTTTGGGCCAGGCGATAAGCGGCGTTTTGGGCCTTGGGGCGACCCAACCCGCCACGTTGTGATCGATGCCGAATTAGCCTGCTCGCCATGTGGTGTGTTGACCCATTGCCCACGCCAAACCAAACCCAGCGAGTGCATGACCGCAATTTCCGTCCAGCACGTGATCGGTCACGCCAAACGTCTGCTTGATCAGGCTGGAACCTCAATTTAGCAGGCTACGTATCATCAAGGCAATTAATTTGTTTTGAGGAAAAGCGTTATGCAACAGTGGGAATATCATGTTGAACTTGTGGATATTGGGGGCTTCTGGGGGCCAAATGTTGATCCAAGCATTATCAGCCGCATGTTCAACAAAGCTGGCAACGATGGCTGGGAAATGGTGAGTATTGTTGACATAAATAGTGGTAATGGCCAGAGTTCGCGCTTATTGGTAACGTTTAAGCGTCCACGCCCAACCTAGCAATAATCGGTTTAATGCCTGATTTGAAGCCATGCAGGCTATGGTATAGTAGCGCCATCATGAGCGCATTCAAGCATCAGCCAACGCGGCATTGGCCTCGGCATATTCAAGCAGTCAGTTGGATTATTCTGATTCAACTGGCTTTGTTTTGCCCAATGGCCTGTATTGCCCATTGCTGGTGGTGGAGTATGCCAAGCCATTCGGCTGGCGCAGCGCAGCATAGTGCCACGATGTTGGTGTGTGAATTGCATGCTGAACATAGTGATTCTGCGCCGCAGCCAATCCCCCCCTTACCCGCTGGCTTGGCAGCCTTTTACCCAATGGTGCTGTTGCTGCTGGCTGGTTGGGTGCTTGCTTCGCATGGATGGCGAGGTTTTGCCCAGCAGCATGCGCTTTGGTCAACCTATCATCCCCAAATTATCACGCCCCCGCCACGAATTAGCGCATTCGGCTAACTCTTTGTATCCCAATTACGATTAAATTGCATAAGGATGGGTGCTATGAAATACGCTCATTGGCTGTTTGGCTGTGTGCTGCTAGGGCTTGTCTTGAGTTTAAGCAGTTGTGGCACAGCCAGCTATCAGATTATTCGGCCAATTGACAACCCAACAGCAGCGCCAGATTTTACCTTGATTGATCAGCATGGTGCCGATTTTCATCTGGCTGAGCAACGTGGCAAAATTGTAATTCTCTTTTTTGGCTTTACTGCGTGCCCCGATGTTTGCCCATTGGCTTTGGGGCTTTCGTCGCAGGCTCGCAAAAAACTTGCAGATGATGCCGATAAGATTCAAATTGCCTTTGTAACGGTCGATCCAGAGCGCGATAATCCCGCAACGATTGATCGCTATGTTTCGCTGTTCGATTCGACGATTTTGGGTTTGAACGGCGAAACTGAGGTGGTTGAGGCGGTCAAAAAGGCCTATGGCGTGCATGCCGAGCGCCGCGAATTGCCTGATTCGGCCTTGCAATACACCATCGACCATACCGCTGGCTTGTATATTATCGATCAACAAGGGCGCTGGTTTGCCATGGCCAACCACGATGTTGATCCAACACTTTTAGCAACTGATCTTGAGACGATGTTGCAATACATCGATGTTGAATAATTCTAGGAGCATCTTTCAATGAAACGTTTAATGCTTGGTTTATTGGTCTTGATCTTGGCTGCTTGTGGTTCGGAAACCACCTCAACGACCGCTCCTAGCACGAGCAATGGTGCAGCAAACACGCTTGGTTCATTAACAATTGAAGGCTCATTTGCCCGTCCAGCTTTTGCTGCTGCCACGATTATGCAAACCCCAACCATGGCAACCACGCCAGTTAGCCCAACGATGGGTGGTGGTATGAGTGGTGGCAGTGCCATGATGGGTAGCAATAGCGCCGCCTATATGACAATTCGCAATAGTGGCACTGCTGATAACTTAATTTCGGCCTCAACCGATGTTGCAGGCAAAGTTGAGTTGCATACCGTCGTGGCCGATGGCGATGTGATGCGGATGGAACAGGTCGAAAAAATCGAAGTGCCAGCTAATGGCGAAGCACTTTTGAAACCAGGCGGCTTCCATGTAATGTTGTTGGAAGTTAAGCAAGATCTCAAAGTTGGCGATACGATTGATTTGAGCTTGACTTTTGAAAAAGCTGGCACGATTACGCTCAAAGTGCCGGTGCAAATGCCTAGTGCCCAATAAAGAGCATAGAACATAGAGCATAGAACAAGAACATAGCTGTAATGGTTTATGAGGTTAACAACCGCCATTATTTCCTCACCCTCGTTCCCGCACGCGAGGCGTGGGGAATCGCTTCAGGAGTACTCCCCCTCGCCCGCCGCAGTGTTTAAGGGCGGACAGGGACGCACACCATGGGTTCACACAACGACCTCGGGTTGGTATACTGGGTGGTGACGAAACCAAACCCATCCCAAAACCGAGGTCGTATGCCGAGTAT
>NZ_DOPT01000055.1:0-1134 GCF_003512625.1 Herpetosiphon sp.
CGTGCAATTCGTGGCTAAAAATCTTCATGGATCAGAAACCTACCACATAACCAATGTATAAATTTCAGCATCGGATAATGTTGCAAGTTTCTCAGGGAGTTGCTGCTGGATTATTTGTTGAATTGTCGTTTCAATTAATAGCTGATCGCTGGGCCGCCCGCCTGCATCTTGGAGCGTTTTAGGTACATGATCTAAAACGAGTAAACAACCAAAATCGCGAATTTGGGCTGGCTCGATTATTTGGCTGGCAGTAATTTGGCCATGAGCTTGAGCATAAGTTGTTAATCCTGAGGCCAAACCCTTGAGTATCCCACGTCGATAACTTGGCTCAAACGGCACATGCTTATAACGCAGTAAACATTGCTCGATCCGACTGAAATAGCCAAATCGCAGGCCAAGCTTGATTTGAACATGCTCATTAGCGCCTTCAAACTCTAAATATCGCTGTGGATTCAGATCATGATAGATTAACCCATCAAGATAATCACGCAAGCCATTGGGGTAAAAAAGCTGGTTGGTCGTCGCTTGCATAACGTCAACCACCTCAATTCGACAACCTCGAAATAGCGTTGCCAAGCCGCGCAACGAACCTAAGAATTGATGGATTGAGCTAGTTCGATTTATAAAAATAGCGTGGTTAGGCACAAAATGGATTCTTCGGCAGCTGGCTTGGCTGGAACCAACTAGCTGTAATGCTGGAACAGTTGGCTCGCCGCTGTAGCTTAATTGATAATGTTGCCCAGCTTTATGGAGATCAATCGTGCAATATTGAGCAGCACCAAGCAAGTGAAATAGTTGATCTTCTGGCAACCCACAAAAATTATTGGATTCAATTGTCGCCTCAAAATCTTGCACAACAAAGCCTGCCTCTGGCAAGATAGTTATCTGAATCCGCTGAGCATGTTGGCTTTTTAGGAGAAAATCGACATATTCAACTAACAGCCGTTGAATTGCTATTCCATCATTGCCACCATAGTACATTCCTAGGTTTTCGCGGCGAAGCTGAATTGGGCTACGATTCGCTGGCATTTGAATCCTGCTAGCAGCATAAAGAGAATTATCGGCCATTCGTAAACCTTTTCTCAGCATTTATGGGTTTGAATCAGGAGTCTCGCCACCCTTCCGTCCCTCCGC
>NZ_DOPT01000055.1:1283-2499 GCF_003512625.1 Herpetosiphon sp.
CCTATTGTGCTAATGAAAGCAAGGATTTGTGCAATTCGTGGCGAAAAGAATTCAGCCTTCATGTGCTTCACGGTTTCATTCTTCGTGCAACTTCGTGCCCTTCGTGGATCGCAATTAATCTTTTGGCAATTGCTCAGGTTTGGGGCGTTTTTCATGTTTTTTACGCAGCACAGCAGTCACTTCCGAGCGATTATGGAACAGTTGACGTGCCCCAATCACCCAATAGGCCGTGCGCAAAATACTCAGCGAGTGATAGGCGATTTGGGCACTATGTTCATGCGGCAATTTGAGTGTCACCACCGCTAAACCATCGTTGGTCAAGGCATTGGCTGAATCAACCATCAGCCACGCCGAATCACGCGCATCGATCCGCATATCATTAACGATCACGGTAAAACGCTCTTGGGTAGGCAAAAAGCGCTGAGCCAAGATTTGCAAATGGCGCACGCCTTGATCGTAGCGCAAGCTGGGGTGCAAATCGGCTGGGTCGATCGCGACTACTGGCAGGCCTGCTCGCCGCAAAATGCGCGTCCAACCACCAGGCGCAGCCCCTAAATCCAAGGCTTGGCCATGGTCGGGCCATTCGATGTTGAATAAGGCTTGGGCTTCGAGCAATTTAAATTCAGCGCGGCTTAATTGGCCTTGTTCGCGGGCAAAGCGGTGTGCGCCACCCGCCCAAGCCGAGCGATTAAATTCCACGGTCGAAACACCCAAATAAGCCCGATCCATGCTCAGAGCAACCGAAAGCACGCCCTGCGGATTGCGTACATCCAAGGGTAGCCCGCTGACTTGCGAAACTGCTTCGGCCAAGGCTTGGTTAATTTCAAAGCGGGTTAATTTGACATGTTCATCAAGCAAGCGAGTTTGCACCGCAAATGGTTTACGGGCTGGCAAATGTGGCGCAAGATTCAAGGCCACTTGGGTTAGGCGTTCTAAATCATCAGGCGTACCTTCGAGCACGACTTCACGATGAACTGGCGCGATATGGCGCACAAAAATGGCTGGCCGTTTGAGCAAGAAGGCGTGCCATTCAGCGAGTGGTTGCTCTAACTCAACCAAGGCCACTTCTGGCGCGAGCCGTTGAACGGCAACCCCATATTTGCCATAACGAATTTCATCTATCGCTGCCTCAAGCATCTCGGGCGCAGCACTAATTAAAACACGATAGGTATCAAGCACAAAAAAGTCCTTTAGAAAGGCAAAAGGCAAAGGGCAA
>NZ_DOPT01000055.1:2555-3886 GCF_003512625.1 Herpetosiphon sp.
AAAGGCAAAAGGCAAAGGGCAAAGGGCAAAAGTTCCTTGATCCAGCCCATTCCATTTAACCTACATGCCTTGATACAGTTAATTCCAATCGTTCTGAATCCAGCAATACAGCGGCTTATCAATTAACTATTTTGATTTTTGCCTTCTGAATTCTGACTTTAATACAGGTTTATCGGGCTGGTTGGCGATGGAATCGCGGCAAGTTGGCCACAGGCGGCGGCGATTTCAACCCCGCGCTCCACTCGCACGGTGCACGAAATGCCTGCTGCTTGCACGACTCGTTGAAAAGCCGTAACCCGCTCACGATGCGAACGCGTCAAGGGCGTTCCAGGGATAGGATTCCACGGAATTAAATTGACATGGCAGAGCATGCCCTTTACCAAACTGGCAAGTTGGGCGGCAAGCTCAGGCGTGTCGTTTTTATCATCGAGCAGCACATATTCAAATGAAACCCGCCGATGGGTTTTATCGGTGTAATAACGAATCGCATCCATCAAATCGCTGATATCAAAGCGATCGTTGACGGGCATGAGTTCGCTGCGCAATTGATCGTTGGGAGCATGCAACGAAACCGCCAAATTGACCTGTAAGGCTTCATCGGCCAATTGGCGAATACCTTTGACCAAGCCCACGGTTGAAACGGTCATGTTGCGAGCGCCAAGATTAAAGCCCTGTTTATCATTGAGCCGTTCGACCGCCGCCCACCAACGCTCGTAGTTGGCAAATGGTTCGCCCATGCCCATAAACACCAAGTTGGTGATATGGTCGGGCACTGGCCCGCCGTGGCGTTTGGCAATCGCAGCACCTTCATTGCGCAGATAGCGCTCGAAATACAACACCTGCTCCATAATCTCGCCGCTGGAGATATTGCGCAACAAGCCTAATTTGCCAGTTGCACAAAAGACGCAACCCATGGCACAACCCGCTTGGGTCGAAACGCAAATCGTCGCCCGATCTGGCGGGTAGATCATCAGCACAGTTTCAATCACCGCATCGCCTGGGCAGCGCCACAGCACTTTGCGGGTTAAGCCATCGTCGGTGGTTTGTTCGCGCACCAATTCAAGGCTGCCAATCTGCAAATTCGCTGTCAATTGCTCACGCAGTGCGGCGGGCAAATCGGTCATGGCGGCAAAATCGTTAGCTAATTTTTTATATAAATGGGCATAAATTTGCCGCGCCCGAAAGGCTGGTTGGCCTAATTCGGTCAATTGCGCGGTCAAGCCCTTCAAATCAAGATCGTAAATATTCATGGGTTCCTCGTTTGTTACGCCCCATGATACCATCTTTCTTTATCGTGGGGATCGGTCGTTGATCCACGAAGGACGCGAAGG
>NZ_DOPT01000095.1:0-26061 GCF_003512625.1 Herpetosiphon sp.
AGGGTGGTGATCACCCATGATTGGAAAAAACCTACCCTTGAAAGGAGGGGGTGAGGCCATACCAATCGGCGGTACATCCCACTCAAGCATTGTAAAAAACCTACCCTTGGAACATCAAGGCCAATTACTTCAACATTCTGCCCTTAGCAAACGTCTAAAACTCCATAATATCCATTGCAAATTCCCTCTTCTAGGCTAAGCATGGTATTATTGCCAAAGGATTGGCGGCAGTGCATTGGGCATTGTGCAGCCTCGAATTCATGACAAGTTAGGGTGCTTTATATGTTTCGACGACTCTTCGGTGGTGAAGAACGCTCCGAACAAGAAATTAAACAAGAAGAAAAAAAGATTGAACAAAGTGTTCAAAAAACCCGTAGTGGCTTTTTTGGCCGCATTACGGCTATGTTTCGTAGCGAAGATCCCATCACCAACGAGCTGTGGGATGAGCTAGAGGAATTGTTGATTGCTGGCGATGTTGGGGCCGAAAATGCCCTTAAAATTGTTGAGCGGGTGCGCGAAAAGTGCGAGAAGAAGGGCTTTAAGTTTGCCAGTGAAGCCCGTTCGTTGCTCAAAAGCGAGCTGGTCAACCGCCTCGATGTGGATACGCCGCAATACTCCGAACGCTCAACCAAGCCGTATGTCATTTTGGTAGTAGGAGTCAATGGGGTTGGCAAAACCACCTTGATCGCCAAATTGGCTAATCGCTACAAAGCCATGGGCAAAAATGTCATCCTCGCTGCCGCCGATACCTTTCGGGCAGCGGCGATCGATCAATTGCAACACTGGGCCGATCGGGTCGGCGTGCCGATGATTAGCCAACAACCAGGCTCCGATCCAGGCGCGGTGGCCTACGACGCAACCCAGGCAACCTACAATCAACAAGCCGATGTGCTGATTATCGACACAGCTGGGCGCTTGCAAAGCAAGCACAACTTGATGAAGGAGCTTGAAAAAATCTCCAATGTAGTCAAGAAGCGCTGGCAATATGCTCCCCACGAGGTGTTGTTGGTGCTCGATGCAACAACTGGCCAAAATGGCTTGATTCAAGCACGAGCCTTTACCCAAGCCGCCCAAGTGACCCACTTGGCCTTGACCAAACTTGATGGCACAGCCAAAGGTGGCATTGCCTTCGCGATTGTCCAAGAAATCGAGCGCCCGATTAAATATATCGGCACTGGCGAAACGATCAACGATTTAGCCTTGTTCGATGGTGAATCCTTCGTTAATGCGCTCTTCGAGGAGGAATAACATGGCAAAATTGCTTTGCCCAGCATGTAAAAAAGCCCTCAAGCTCAGCCCAGTGATGCGGGTTGGGGCGCAAGTTGGCTGCGTCAACTGCGATAATGTGCTCAAGATCGTCAGCCGTGATCCCGATAAGGTTGTGGTGGTTTCCGAAGCCGAAACCCTCAATCCTGATAGCAAACCAGAATCATATGCCTAATTGGTCGTTGACACAACTGCGTCAATTGTTGCTGATCGGCCTGTTAGCGCCATTGCTAACAGGCTGTTTGCTGATGGCTGGGCGTAACGAGCAAGCCACCATTACCGCCGAACTTGGTTCGCAGAATGTTGAGTTTGTCAGCAGCGATACCAACGGCGAGGCCGTGTTGCAAGCGCTGGATATTGGCACATTGCCAATGTTGCTCGATGTAACCTTTAATGCCCAAGTTGCCAGCGGCGAGTTGGTGATCGAGGTGTTGAGTGGCGAACAAGCCAATGTAGCGTTTACTGTAGTTGCTTCAGCCGAGGGTAGCAGCCAACGCGGCATCGTGATGAGCAATGATGTTGGCGATTTACAATACCGCGTGCGTTCAACCAACGCTCGTAATGGCATTTATCGCATCAGCTATCAGCCGCCGCCTACGCCAACCCCTACGCTAACTCCATCGCCAACTTGGACGCTCACGCCGAGCACCACCCCAACTGTTGAGCCAACAGCGGAGGTTACTGCCACACCATGATTGCAAATGCGCGGATTCGATTGATTGGCTTGGTTGGTTTGGGAGCGTTGCTCGGGGCAGTTGGGGCGTTTATGGCCTACCAATCACGGGCAATTGCACCGAGTCCTGAGCAACTCAAGCCCTATGTTTGGGCGGTAGTAGCCGTGCCATTGGGCAGCTTCATTGGCAGCTTACTGGGCCAATGGCGCTTGTATCGGCCATTTGCTGGTTGGCTGGGCTTGACCTACCTGCTCAGTTTGTTTGCAGCAGCCCGTTTAGAGCGGGTTTTTGTTGGCCAAGAGGCTGCTGTGGCTAATGGTCATGCCAGTTATTTAATTTTAGCGATTATCTTGCAAAGTATTGGCGCATTGCTGGTAGCATGGCGATTAAGCGCAACTGCCACATCAACGCCAATTGCCTAGCGCCAAGGAGACGACACAGCTCATGAAAGGTTTAGTTCTGAGTGGTGGTAAAGGCACACGCCTGCGCCCAATCACCTATACCAGCGCCAAGCAATTAGTGCCTGTCGCCAACAAGCCAGTACTTTTTCGGGTAATCGAAGCCCTGCGCGATGCCAATATTGATGAAATTGGGATTGTAATCGGTGATACTGGGGCCGAAGTGCGCAACGCCGTGGGCAATGGCTCACGCTGGGGCGTAAAGATCGAATATATTCCCCAAGAAGCTCCGCTCGGCTTGGCTCACGCGGTCAAAATTAGTCGTCCGTTTATTGGTGACGATAAATTTGCACTCTTTTTGGGCGATAACTGCATCGAAGGCGGAGTTAGTTCGTTGGTGTCGGGCTTTGCTACATCCGATTACAATGCCCAAATTGTGCTCAAACAAGTTGCCAATCCACAGCAATATGGTGTCGCTGAGTTGCGTCACGATGGCTCGATCGAACGCTTGACTGAAAAACCGCGCCAACCGCGCTCAGACTTGGCGTTGGTCGGCATTTATATGTTCGATCAGCATATTTGGGAAGCTGTTGAGGCGATCAAGCCTTCTTGGCGGGGCGAGTTGGAAATTACCGATGCAATTCAATGGCTGATCGAGCACGATTACCATGTTCATGCCCATATTCACCAAGGCTGGTGGATCGATACTGGCAAACGCGCTGATATGCTCGATGCCAATCGTTTGGTGCTCGAAGAAATCACGCCCCATGTATCGGGCTTCGTTGATCGCGATTCGCAATTAGTTGGCAAAGTAACGATCGAAAAAGGCGCTCAAGTGATCAACAGCGTGATTCGTGGGCCAGCGATCATCGGCGAAGATACGCGGATCGTTAACTCATACGTTGGACCGTTTACCTCAATCTATCATCATTGTACGATTGAGGAAAGCGAAATTGAGCACTCGATTGTCTTGGAAAATAGCGAAATTATTCGCCTGCCCAACCGCATCGAAGATAGCTTGATTGGCCGCAATGTCAAATTGCATACCTCGCCGATGAAACCCAAAGCCTACCGCTTGATGCTCGGCGATAACTCTGACGTGGGGCTGTTGTAAAGGCAAAAGGCAAAGGGCAGAAGGCAAAATAGGCACAAATTCAAGTTTTCTGCCCTGGGCTGATTACCATTCAAATGAATAAACCTGCTTTTGACTTTAACTATGGTGACTTTGACTTTTGATTGCTTACTTTTGACGTTCAACTGGTGATTTTGACTTTAATTATAGTTTTTTGATTTTTGACTTCTTACTTTTGACTTTAATTATGGCTGATAAATTCCGACAAGCAGAATTACATTATCGACGTGGATTATCACTTGAACATGCTGGGCGAATTGCTGAAGCTGTAGAAGAGTATCGGCAGGCATTACAAGAAAATCCGCAGCTTCGGGCTGCTCATGTGGCCTTGGCTAAATATTATTTGCGCAACGGGCTATTGGCCAAGGCGGCTGATGCTTGGCATGCAGTCGTGGCAATCGAGCCAGATTACGAGGCATTAACCAATTATGCCACCGTTTTGATCGAGTTAAAGCATTATCACGAGGCTCGCCAGATTTTGCGTTTATGTGTCGAGCTTTTTCCTTTAGATACCTTTGTAACCTATGAACTGGCCTATATTGATTTTGCTGAGGGCTTATATCAACAAGCGCTCGATCAATTGCTCGATGTACGGCCAATTTATAACGATGAATGGGAATTTCACGAATTAATTGGGCGTTGCCAAATTAAGTTGCAATTGTATGATGCTGCTTTAGCGAGTTTTGGTCGCGCCATTCTGTTGGTCGATGATGATGAGCAAATTGAGCAACTACAAGATCTCGGCAGTATTGCCCGCCGCTACCAAGAATTTAGCCTCGTTAGCAATGAAAAAGATGCTTGGTATGCGACCCATGGCCTGATTTGCCTTGGTAGTAACCTTGATAATGGGCTGAATCTCAAGCCTCAGGCTGAGTTTGCTTGGTCGTTTGAGGCAATTGCCACAACCTTGCAACGTGCCGCCGCCTTGGCCGAAGCCCATGTTTGGCGTTGCGACCAAGTTTTAGCCTTCGATAGCCAGAGCAAGCCCCTAGCCCAAGCGCTTGCTCAGTTATTACAACGCCCTTACATCCAAAAAATTGGTGACCCCGAAAAAATAACCTTGGTGGTGATGGCTGAGTTTGAGCAAAGCGCCATGCTCGAAGCCATCGCCGAACAGTTGGATGGGCTGCATTGTATTTTTGCCTTGAGCATGCGCACCAGCCCCGATTTGCTCGATGATATTCCCGATCTGATTGGCCTGCCAATTCAAAAACCCAGTTTGCCCTGGACAAGCCAATCGATCGCGACTGCCACTAAAACCTTGCTGGCAACGCTGGCGCAACTCACGCCAGAGCCAAATCGTGAGCAACAGCTTGATTATTACCGCGAACAGCACCGTTTAATTAGACTAAACGACTAAAATTAAGTTGGCTCTCAATTATCCCCCTCACCCCCAACCCCTCGCCTTTCAAGGGTAGGTTTTCGCTGCGAACCACGGATACGCTGGTTCATCGGTGGATGAATGACTGCCCCTGATTGCCCTTGAGGGGGTGCCGGGGGATTAAAGCCCCCGGCGTTTCCCGCCTTGAGGCGGGACGGAAGGGTGGTGATCAATCAATGAGTGTTATCAACCGACCCTTGAAAGAAAACGGGCGAGCGAATGCCAACGGTTGTTCATGCTACGAACCATTACGACTAACCGTTAGCAAGGTAATGTCATCGGCTTGTTCAGCTTCGCCAACAAAGCTCTCGATTGCCCGCCACACGCTGTCGAGCAATGATTGGGCATCGTGGAAATCGCCATTTTTGAGCACATTGGTCAAGGCTGCATCATCAAACACCTCGCCTGCCAGATTAAAGGCCTCGGTTGCGCCGTCGGTAAAGCCCAAGAAATATTCATCGGCGGCGAGGATGGTGCTCTTGGCCTTGTATGGCAGATCTTCCATAATCCCCAAGGGCAAGCCTGTGCCTTCTAAATAACGCAAAGTACGGCTGGTGCGATTGATGATAATCGGCGGGTTATGGCCAGCGTTGACATAGGCCAACTCGCCAGTTTGCGGATCAAATGCGGCAAAAAACAGGGTCGTGAACATATTGCTTGCGCCATGTTCACGCGAAATGTAGTTATTGGTCATGGTGATTGCCGCCGTCAGCAAGGCCAACGGATCAGTCGCAATTTCAGGCCGCGCTGCCAGCGATTGAGCGTTGGAATGCAGCAACGAGCGCGTCAGCGCCACAAACAAGGCCGCTGGCACGCCTTTGCCACAGGCATCGGCCACGACCAAACCAATTTTATTGCCGCCAAGCTTGATCACATCGTAAAAATCGCCGCCAACCTCTAACGCGCCTTGGTTGAAAGCCACAATTTGCCAGCCCTCAGGTTGAGGAATGTTGGGCGGCAAAAAGAAGCGCTGAATATCGCGGGCAATCGCCAATTCCCGCTCAATCCGTTCAAGGCGCAACAGTTCTTGCTGGGCCGATTTGAGTTCTTCGTAGGCGCTCGCTAGTTCAAGATTCTTCTTTTCGAGGCCACCCAACATTTGCGCATTTGCCTGACGCAGGCGCGTTGTGCCGCCACGCAGCAACGCCATGGCTGTGGTTGGGTTGGCATGCATCAAGGTTACAAATTCGGCCTCGGTGATGCGCAACAGGGTTGCGGCGGTTCGCGCCCGCACGCTAGCCGCGCGAGGGCTATTATCGATCAAAGCCATTTCGCCCAAAATTGCCCCAGGCCGACAGCGCTCCAGCAAAATTGTTTCGGTCGCCAGCGCTTTGATTACATCTACATCGCCAGCCATCACAATATAGCAATCGTCGCCGCTATCGCCTTCGCTGAATAATGTTTCGCCTGGGGCAAGTCGCACATGCTCAGCACTTTGTACCAAATTTTGAATCGTCGCCTGATCAACTTCGTGGAACAATGGCAATTGCTCTAAAAACTCGACCAACGGAGCAATGCTGGCCTCAGTTGAAGCTTTTTTGGTGACGATCAAGGTATTCCAACCACTGGCATCATCATGGTGGTAGGTGATCGAATCGGCCATTTCGCGCACCAAAAACACCCCCAAACCGCCAACTTGACGATCGTGGATGCTGGCGAAGAGATCGGGCGGATCAGCATCGTCGGGGTTAAATGGCTGGCCGCGATCAAGAATCCGAATCGCTAGCTCGCCATTTTCGAGCGTGCTGTGCAATTGTAGCGGGCCACCTTGCTCGGCATAGCTATATTTAATGATATTGGTGACAATTTCTTCGATCACTAAACCCAGCACAAAGGCTTGTTCGCTGGTTAGGGCAAATTCAGTTTCGATCTCGGTGGTGTAATCGGTGAGGGCGGCGAGGTTTTCCCAACGGGCATCAATCTCAATGCTGCGACCTTCAGATATAGCCATAGACGCACCTTGGATAGCTATCAGCAATAGGCTATCGGCTAAAAAACAGGCCCATACCCGCCGAGCAATATCAGCAGGTATGGCGATTATCGCCCGATGCTGGGCTTTTAGCAAGCAGTATTTTATTGCTGTTTATCTATTGGGTATTTGTAATGGTTCATTGGGTTGACAACCAGTTCTCATGCCCTCACCCCCAGCCCCTCTCCCACTGCGGTGAGCGAGGGGTATTCTACTATTCATGATAGGAGGTTTCCCCCTCGCTCGCTCGGCGGGAGAGGGGGCTAGGGGGTAGGGGGAATAATTGAGAGCCAACCTTATGAGCTGGTACAAGTATGTCTAAGGCGCTAAAATCAAATGTGGATTGTGCGGCTGGCTGCCCAATGCTTGGCCGATAGGTTGCAATTGGCTGCTACCCCGTTGCGCCTTGAACAATTGCCAGCCATTCGCTTGCGGGGCAAAAAAGTACAACACTTGTTCGTTCCAGCCCGCCATCACGGCTTGTTGCGGCAAAATTTGGCTTTGACCTTCTGGGCTGATGATTAAGCCATTGGATTGTTCAGTGCCGTTGAGCGCCAACCAATCATCAGCGGCCCACACGCTCGGCCTGCAGCTATTAACTGGCAGGGCACTTAACACCCCATTACGCACATAGCTCGGCTGATCGTGGTTGCATAGCAGCATGGCTTGGCCACTTGGGCTTAATGAAACAGCACTGGCCTGTAGATGTTCGAGCAACGCTACCTCGCCACTGCCATTCCAGCGATAGATCGTGGGAATCCCATCGCGCGGCTGATCAACATAGATCAAGCTATTAGCCTTAATTTCAGCTTCGAAGGCCATGGCTTGGGCCAACGGTGTAATCGCGCCAGTGTTGGCATCAAATACGATAAAGCTAGCACGACCATCAGGTTGGCTATTGAATTGGGTGATCAGTTGTTGATCAAGCCAACCAACCACCCGCGCTCCCATTGCCAGCGGATCAGCAGTAATTGGCGTGAAACTGGCATCAGCAAAGCGATAAATTTGCACCATTGGATTGCCCCAACCGCCACCAGTGCCAAAACTGCTGGCCGATGCAAACGCTAAATGGCTTCCATCAGCAGATAATTCCAAATTCACTTCAAGATCGGGCGTGTTGGTCAAACGTTGGGCGGTGCCAGTTGCTACATCAACTGCATACAAATCAACTTGCTGTTCGTGGGCTGAGGCCAACATAATGGTTTTGCCATCGTGCGACCACACTGGGGCTTGGTCAATTAAGGCACTTTTACGGCCTAACGCAGGTGCTTGATCGGAAGCAGTGGTTGGCAGCAGATTGAGCAATCGGCGTGGATTCTGCTCATCAACATCAACAACCCATAACTCAGCCAAATCGATTTGCTCGATTTTAGGATGATTATCGTTGAATACCACAATTGCCAACTGCTTGCCATCGGGCGAAGCCGACCACGGCAAGTAGGCATTTGGCTGAGTTGCATTGGCCAATTGATAATGTTGGCCCACCAAACTAATGGCGCGAATACTGCCATCAGCAGGCAGATCAAAAATAACTGAGCCACTGTTAATTGTCGGCTCGGCACTATAATCGGCCAGGGTTGCGGTTGGGCGTTCGGGCAATGAGCTAGCAGGTAGGGCTAGGCTAGGCAATGGGCTGGGCTGGGTCGCAGATTGGGTGGCACAAGCAGCCAAAAATAGCCCCAACCCGACGATTTGGGCAATCCGTCGCATGGTTCGTTCCTCCTCAATTGGTTGGGTGATACTGCTCATTGTAGCGAAGGTGGCCGAAATTACCCTGATGATCGATTGAAAATTAGCTGATACTTAGCCTACAATAGCAACAGGTTTTATCTAACGAGCAAGGAGTGTTTATGGCTTCACATCTGGTCAACGGCGTTCGTTACTACTACGAGGAGCGAGGAAGTGGCGATCAGGTGATTTTCTTCGGCCATGGTTTGATGTATCATTGGCGGATTTTTGAGCCACAAATGGAATATTTCGCCGCCAAAGGCTTTCGCTGTATTGCCATCGATTGGCGCGGACAAGGCCAAACTGAGGGCGGCGGCACACTCGACGATTATTCAATGTATCGGCTTGGTGCAGATGCTTATCAATTATTGAGTGATCTTGGGATCAAGCGAGTGCACTGGGTTGGGGTTTCGATGGGTGGGATGATCGGCCTGCGGCTTTACCCCAAACACCCCGAACTATTTCTCTCATTCACTTTAATTGATTCATCAGCAGGCGATGCACCCGAATTGCTCGATGGCTATCGCCAAATGGGCGATGCCTACTTAGCGTATGGCTTGATTCCGCCCTTGCAAGAAGGCTTGGATGCAGTTTTTTACACGCCTAAAATGGCCGAGCGCCACCCCCAAGTGCTGGCCTATTGGCATGCCTACTGGACCAACGCCGACCGTGAATCACTCTACAAAGCGATTATTCCGGTGATTGATCGCGACGATGTGACCGACACGATCAGCCAAATTGCTGTGCCAACCCTGATTGTGGTTGGCGTTGAAGATATGTCTACGCCGCCAGCCAAGAGCGAAGCCATGCAGCAACTGATTGCCAACGCCCAATTGCGCTATATCGATGATGCCAGCCATATGTCGATTTTAGAGCAACCTGAGGCGATTACCGCCGCAATGGCCGAATTTATTGGCTAAAATACCAAGGCCACAAGCTAGTATAGGTTGTGGCCTTGCTTAGAATTAGCTAGCGAGAATCGCCTGCATCCACGGTAGGTGCTCGGCATAATGGTCAAAGGTATCGCCAATAATCCAGCCAATAATTGGCGCATCGTTGGTTGAGCCAGCTTGGAACTCACGATGGGGACGCAACAAATCCTGATCGCTAAATTGAGCAATCCGCGCTACTAGGGCTTCATGGGTGGCTTCGAGACTAGCATAAACGTCGTCAAGAGGCAGTTCGTGGTAGCGTTGTTGCAGAATGCGGTTAACTGCCTCGTAGCCTTGTTGCCAAACTGCTTCGTCAATATCGATGCTGGCCCAGCGTGATTCTGAATTCAACAAAGCCAGTATGTTTTTTTCCCATAGAGACAGGTGAATCACATGATCTTTGATTGTCCAGCCTGCGGCATCGCTTGGTTCAGTGAGTTGGGCGTGGCTTAAACCAGCCAAAAACGTTTGCAGTGCTTGCCAACCAGCAGCAATCCGTGCTTGTAAATTGAGCGCAGTCATCGGAGTTTGAGCGTCAGATTGGCTCATAGTTCATTCCTTCCAACTAAAATATAGCTGTGGTATGGCTAGCTTAGCTATCAAGAATCGCCTGCATCCATGGTAAATGCTCGGCATAATGTTCAAAGGTATTACCCACAATCCAGCCAATAATCGGCTCATCGTTGGTTGAGCCAGCTTGGAACTCACGATGCGGACGCATTAAATCGCTATCGCTCAGTTGGCTGATATAGGCCAGCAGGGTTTGGTGGTTGGTTTCGAGGGTGGCAAACACTTGATCAAGAGGAAGATCGTGGTATCGTTGTTGTAGAATGCGGTTAACTGCCTCGTAGCCTTGTTGCCAAACTGCCTCATCAAGCCCAAAGCTAGCAGCGCGAGATTCAGCCTTGAGCAAGGCCAACAAGCTGTTTTCCCACAGTGCCAAGTGAATCGCATGATCTTTGATTGTCCAGCCTGCGGCATCGGTTGGGTTAGTTAATTGGGTGTGGCTCAAGCCTTGCAAAAATGTTTGCAGTTCTTGCCAACCAGCAGCGATCCGTGCTTGTAAATTGACGACGGTGATCGCATCTTGATCATCAAATTGACTCATGGTCGATTCCTTCCAGTGAACTACCACTCTATGGTATTTCTAGCATAGCAGGATTCGGCCAAAAAACCTCATTCTTTAGCACGAATAAGCTAAATTATACGCATAAAGCATGATTTACGAAGGATGAAACATGGAGTCCAGAGACGCAAAACGTACCGATGAATGCTCTGTGCCTCTGGACTAAACGGGCTAATCGATGCGACGTTCGCTGTATTCTTTCCCATCAAACGTCAGCAAGCGCTTTTTATCATCAAGCACGGTTTCAAGATTGACCGGACGCGTCCAGATTGTATGAATATGTTTGAGCGTGTCGCGGGCATAATCCATGCGCAAATCGCTGCCTTCATGGCGGTGGCGCAAATACAATTCACCCCGATTATTGTAGTTGCCATCCTCAACATAAATATAGGGCTGGCCGAAATTGGTTAACCCACTGAGCAATTGCGATTTAATTGCCCCAAAATCGCGGTTGACGATTTCGTACAAATCGGTGTCGTTGTTGTGTTTGAAGGTAAACAGTTTGTTCTCGACACAAAATTCAGGTGTAAGAAACTCGTCAAGAAAGGTAATATCGTTGTGGAAGCGCCGCACCTCAAAGACTTTTTCCATACCCTTGCCAAGCTTCAAATCCCATTCGCGCTTCTCGCGCATATCGTCGCATTGCTCCCAATCCTTGCCAAAACGCCCGCGATTCCAGCGATCTTCGATGTCGCGCAGCAGTAGCAAACCCAAACGATAGGGGTTTAGTCGGCCTGGATGGGCTGCGACAATTCCGGCATGATGGTCGGCAAAATCGATAATTTCTGAGGTTTCGGCGGCATGAGTGGTCATAATTCGGCTATGCCAAAAGCTGGCCCAGCCTTCATTGATAATTTTAGTCATGCCTTGGGGAGCGAAGTAATAGGCCTCGTCGCGCACAATTTCCAAAATATTATGCTGCCAACGATCGAGCGGCGCATAATTCATCAAGAATAACAGCACATCTTTTTGCGGATTCTCAGGGAATTTACGCATTTTTTGCTGTTCTTCTAAGAGTTTCTCGCGTTGCTGGCGCAAAAATTCCGGTGGATTAATAAAATCCTTCATATACGAACGTTCAAACGGCAAGCCTTCGGCAACTTCAATATCGTCATCTTCAACGATTGGCTGGCTAGTTTGGGCTTCAGGGCGATTAATATATGGCGAATGATAATCGATCAAGTTTTCAATTGATAAGCAAGTATCAATAAATGCTTCAACCGTTTCGTAGCCATAACGATCGATGTAGCGTTGTATTCGTCCGGCATGGTTGGCCATGGTGTCGAGCATTTTACGATTGGTTGGCGCAAACCACATATTATTCTTGAAGAAATCGGCATGGCCGGCAACGTGCGCCATTACCGTTTTCTGGTCAACAATCATATTACCTTCGAGCAAATAGGCATACACTGGATTGGTATTAATCACCATTTCATAAATGATGCTTAATCCATACACATGGCCCTTGATTAATTGATCATACTCCATTCCGAAGCGCCAATGCGGGTAGCGCGTTGGAAATCCACCCATTGCAGCAACTTCGTACAGTGTATTATAATCAAGGATCTGATAAACAATTGGGTAGTAATCGAGGCCATAACGTTTGGCATGACCATCAATTTGCTCCCAGGCTTTTTGTAAGTTGAGGGGTAAATCGTTGTTGCTGAGTGGCATAGAACCTCTCTTTGAAAGTCAGAAGGCAAAAATCAAAAGTCAAAAGGCGAGGGCTAAAAATACAATGAAGGAATGAAGCTAAACGGAAGGATCAAGATTAGAATGTTGTTTTTTACGTTTAATTACAGTAACAAAAATAGCGATTAATTGCTGAACTTCATCGACGAGATGATGACATTGACGATGATCTAATAAGGTTGATTCTTGCAGTAATTCGAGCCAATAACGCGTTTCTTCTAGTTCTTGTAAAGCGATATTGGTTTTTGAAATAAATTCAGCCGCTGAACGCGCACGACAAGCTTCACGATAGTTAGCTCCAACAGAGGTTCCTGAACGTAGAATTTGTTGAGCTAAGACTCGCCCTGCTAATGAATTAGGAATGAAATTAACTAACTGAATAATATGCAGAGCAAACTTTTTCGTGCGTGCTTGTAAATCTTGCCGCTCCATTTCTGCCTCTCTGCTGTGGAAATACGAACATGCATAAAGATAATTATGGCGCTCAAGTATGCATGTTCGTATTTTGATTTTTGACTTTCGCCTTTTGACTTGCTATTTGCCTTTGCCTAAAAAGGCTTTGATTGCATTGTAAATATCGTCGCGATCGGCAATTTCGGAAACGACCATGGTTTCATTGGCTCGAAAATTTTCGTTCAGATCATGGGCAAAACGCCCTGATCCATACAATGAACGCACTTGGCCGTAACAGAAAAGATTGACTTTGGGCAAAATTTGGTTACGCAGTAGCTCAACACACTCACGGGTATCGCCACCGCCCCAGTTATCGCCATCGGAAAAATGGAAGGGATAAATATTCCACTCGTCGGGCGAATAATGCTCCTCGATCAGTTTCAACACCAAGCGATAGGCCGACGAAATTTTGGTTCCGCCACCCTCGCGAATGCGATAGAAAACGTCTTGGGTCACTTCTTTGGCCGCTGCGTCGTGCACGATGTAGCGCATTTCGAGATGTTTGTATTGGGAACGGAGCCACGTTTCGATCCAAAATGCGGTTACCCGTACCAGCTCCTTTTGCTCCTGGCCCATCGAGCCAGAAACATCCATGCTGTAGATGATCACGGCGTTGCTTTCGGGCATTTCGGTGGTTTTCCAGGTGCGAAAGCGCATGTCATCGCGAATTGGCACCACCACCGGATCATCAGGATCGTACTGACCAGAGGCGACTTGGCGTTTGAGGGCTTCGCGGAAGGAGCGTTTGAAGTGGCGCAGCGAGTTTGGGCCAACCTTGGTAATGCCCGAATATTTATCTTTTTGCGAGATAATATTCTTGCTACCTTTGGGTTGAATATTGGGCAATTGCAGTTCTTCGCCCAACAACTGCGCCAGTTCTTCGATGGTCATTTCGACATCAAGCGAATGTTGGCCTGAATCCTCGCCTGCCTCGCCCGCGCCTGGCTGCGAGCCATCGCCACGCCCGATCGGATCGCCGTTATCGCCCTCGCCCTGCCCCACCCCACCTTGATTTTTGCCAAAGCGAAAGCGCGGTAAGTCGATTGAGGGCACAGGAATCGAGACCAAGCGTTTGCCTTGGCGGCCAATCATCTCACCATGGGAAATATATTTGCGCAGATCTTTCTTAATTTTGCCCCGCACAATTTGGCGGAAGCGATTGAGATCACGTTCAACTCGTTGCATAGGCTCACCGTTGATTGTTAGTGGAAGGAACGCACGCAAGCGAACGGATGCCTCATTGAACCCGTTCGCTGTGTCCGAGCCTACTTGCGCTGAGTCGCATCGCCACGAGCGAAAATACTCGCGACATAATTCAGCACATCGGTAGCACTTTGATCGTTATAGCCAAAATCGCGAATTAAGCGGGTTTTGACCACATCGATTTTTTCTTGAGTATCTTTATCGACAACACTTGAAACTAAACTAGTTAGTTTGATGCTGTCTTTTTGATCTTCAAAGAGTTTTAATTCTAAGGCCCGATGGAGTCGTTCATTCGTGCGATAATCAAAGGTTTTGCCTTCGATTGCTAATGCTCCGATGTAATTCATAATTTCGCGCCGGAAATCATCTTTACGATTATCAGGAATATCGATCTTTTCTTCGATCGAGCGCATCAGCCGCTCATCTGGTTCCTCATAGGCTCCAGTGAATTTATTCCGCACTTTTTCGCGTTGGGTATAGGCTTTGATATTGTCGATATAATTGGCGCACAAACGCTTGATAGCTTCTTCATCAGCCGAAATAGCGCGTTGCACTTCATTCTTAACAATATCAGCGTACTCTTCCTTGACAATCGCCAATAATTCGCGATAGCGTTTACGATCTTCTTCATTAGTAATGAGTGAGTGGGTTTTGAGGCCGCTTTCTAGCTCATTCATCACCATAAATGGATTGATCCCGCCATCGCTTTGGTAATTGACCAAGGCATTGCTAATTTTGTCTTGGATATAGCGTGGAGAGATGCCTTCCATACCTTCACGCCGTGATTCTTTGCGCAATTCTTTGATATTATCTTCAGTGAAGCCAGGCAATGATTTTCCATTGTAGAGCTTCATCTTTTGCAATAACGTCAAATTAGCGCGTTTTGGTTCTTCAAGTCGGGTTAAAATTGCCCACATTGCGGCAACTTCGATGGTATGCGGCGCGATATGTACCCGTACATTCTCTGAATTGAAATCCTTTTCGTAAATTCGAATTTCATCACGCAATCGCGTAATGTATGGAATATCAATTCGTACAGTACGATCCTTTAATGCTTCCATAAACTCATTATTTTCAAGCTTACGGAATTCTGGTTCATTTGTATGCCCGACGATAACTTCATCGATGTGAGTTTGTGCGAACTTCTTGGATTTAATCCGATGTTCTTGTGAAGCACCAAGCAAATCGTATAAAAATGCTGTATCGAGCTTAAGCATTTCGACAAATTCGATAATGCCACGATTAGCAATATTAAATTCACCATCGAAGCTAAATGCTCGTGGATCGCTATCAGAACCATAAATAGCAATTTTACGATAATTAATATCGCCAGTTAATTCAGTGCTATCTTGATTCTTTTCATCTTTTGGTTGAAATGTGCCGATACCGACGCGATCTTGTTCAGAGAAGACGAAGCGACGTACACGGACATGGCGCAGCACTTTGGCAAAATCGCCATTGTAACGACGCATCAGATCGCGGAAATTATAGCGACAAGAAGGATCAAGATCACCAGTAATTGTAATATGATCGTCTGGTTCGAGGTTGGCATTGAATTCGTTTAAAAATGCCTCGCGCATTTCCATCGGAATCAAGTGCAGCGGATCTTCGTGCATTGGGCAGGGGTCCCAATCAGCATCCTTGACTTTACCAGCGTCGAGATCTTCGATATCACCTAAAAACCAATCGAATGTATACAGCGCACCTTCCTCACTGCGCGAGTAGCGTTCGAGACCACGTTTCAGTCGGCGGGCGATGGTTGATTTGGCTGAGCCAACCGGACCATGCAGCAACAGCACCCGTTTTTCTGTGCCATAGCCGTGAGCCGCAGCCTTGAAGAAATTAACCAAGCGCATTAATGGGATTTCCAAGCCAAAGATGGCATCTTGCTCGTCAAATTCGTTGGTGGTAAAGAAGTTATAACGAATTAACTTCTTCTTGGCATCGATGAACTCTTCCAAGCCATACGACATAATCATGTCGTAGATCCGTTGGAAGGCATTGCGGGTGACCTTGGGATTATTGGCCACGATGTCCAAATAATCCTGGAAAGAGCCAGCCCAATTGAGATTCTGATAGTTTTGCTGATCTTGTAAGGTACTCAGCAATGACATCAGTTGCGAGCCGGAGGGAGTCGTCATAGTTGGCCTCCTACATCACCGCCACGCGGCGGGAACAGAGCGACGACGGAGGGGTGGGGTCCGCCGATAGATACCGAGGAACGCGGACAAAGCCGACTGAAAATGAGCCAACACCAAAGCACGGCAATTGTTCTGGCAGGTTGATAAGCTTTGAGAATGTGCGCTGCCAGAGGATGGTTTAAGAGGAAGTGCCGTTGCTACTTCGGCTTTTCAATTATAGCAATCGCAAGATTCATCGTCAAGAAACAAATGTGCCGCAAAAGTACCGTTTTTATAGCCTACCATAGGGGATTTAGCTACCTGATTGGTTACTCTGCAAACTCGCTTGCAGGTCGAGAATCTGTTGGTACAGCGCTTCAGCATTGGGCACACCTTCAAAAAAAGTGGAAAATCCACTGTTTACCCCAAGGAATAAATATTGGGGGAGCGCTGGTTTATCATTGAAGATAATACTTTGCTGGCCATTCGGCAGGCGATCAAGGACAACGGAGTCGATTCGTGCCAAATGGTGGCTATGTTGATAATCGCGTTTCAACCAATGGATGTGAATCAATGCTCGACGGTTGGTCAGCATATAGTAGGTATGGCGGCGTAAGTAGCGGCCCAAAAACAACCTACCAATTCCCATATAACTTGCAAATGAAACAAATAAGCCAAGGATAATCCAGTTCGCCGACGTTGATTGTTTCCCATCTGCAAAGATAACTTGCGTAATTCCGAAATAAAGCCACAATCCACCAAAAACTATGGGCGCAAGATCAACGGGATAAAACTTAAAGCCTTGGACCGGCTGGCCTTGCCACAGAATTTCTTCATTAGGCAGTAGTTTCAAATGCTGATTGTTGACTGGAACGCTGTAGCTCATCTTAATTTCTCCATCATCTAAATCGACTCCATTGGTACGCTCTAGCACGCTGTTTGTTCCATGACCCTAGCCCATAGTTCTCTTAACATTTGTTCATCCAATGCCGCTTGCATTTGAGCTACACTCTGGTTATTATTTATGAACGGAATTCATAAATAACGTTTTGCGGCGAATAAACTCACTCTATTCAGCGAACGATAATGCAACAACGGCAATACAGCCTGGAGGTGGCACATGACGGTTAAGATGTTACCTGGCCCCAAAGGAACCCGCCTCGGTGGAAGTCGGCGCGATTTACATAAATATGGCCCGTTGGGCTTTTTCGAATATCTAGCAAGTTTTGGCGATTTCACGACCTGTCGCATGGGGCCGTTTCGGGTCTATCTGGTCAATGATCCGGCTGGGATTCAAGAGCTTTTGGTGACCAATCGCGATAAGGTGCGCAAAAATGGCGGCGATCGCGAGTTGCTTTCGCGCTTTTTAGGCAATGGTTTGCTCAGCAATGATGGCGCTGATCATCAAAAGCAGCGCAAATTGGTTCAGCCTGCGTTTCATATGAAGCGCATTCAGGCCTACGCTGAAACCATGGTTGAGCATACCCAAGCCATGCTCGAACGTTGGCACGATGGCGCGATTCTGGATATGGATCAGGCCATGATGGAATTGACCTTGACGATTGTGACTAAAACCCTCTTCAATGCAGACATTAGCGAACAAGAAGTGCGCCAAGTTAGCCAAGCCATGGAAGATATTCAGGTTAACTTTACAATTATCTCGGAGCAAAGTGTACCGCTGCCGCGCTGGGTTCCAACGCGGGCTAATCGGGCGCTGGAACATGCCAGCAAACAGATCGATCAAGTGGTGCAGCGGGTGATTCGCGAACGCCGTGCCAGTGGCGAGGATACTGGCGATCTCTTGTCGATGTTATTGCTCTCAATCGATGATGGCAATGGCCAAGGCATGACCGACCAACAAGTGCGCGATGAAGTAGTGACACTGTTTTTGGCTGGTCACGAAACCACTGCCAATACCTTAACTTGGTGCAGCTACTTGCTCAGCCAAGCGCCTGAGGTGCGCCAACGCTTGCAAGCCGAAGTTGATGAGGTGTTGCAAGGCCGCCCAGTTACTTTGCAAGATTTGCAAAAATTGCCCTATACTGAAATGGTGATCAAAGAGACCTTGCGCATGTATCCGCCGGCTTATGCCTTGAGTGCCCGCGTGCCAACCGAAAATATTACGGTGCTTGGCCAAACGATTACCCCACGTCAGGCCGCCATGGTTTCGCCCTATGCTATGCATCATAATCCGCGTTACTGGCCTGAACCAGAGCGCTTCGACCCTGAACGATTTAGCCCAGAGCAAGAACGGGCACGCCATAAATATGCCTATATTCCATTTGGGGCTGGCTCACGGGTCTGCATTGGCAACGTTTTTGCCATGATGGAAGCCCAATTATTGTTGGCAACCATGATGCAGCATTATGATTTCACGCTTGATCCAACCCAACGAGTCGAGTATGATCCGCAAATTACCTTAGGGGTGAAACATGGCTTGCGGGTACGTTTAGCTCAACGCCAACCAGTGGAGCAAAGCCTCGAATTTGCAAAAAGCTGAGAGCTATGGTAGTATACGCGGGCGCGTGGGCAGTTAGCTCAGTTGGTTAGAGCGCCACGTTGACATCGTGGAGGTCACTGGTTCGAGTCCAGTACCGCCCACCACTCGCAAATCGCCCTCGTTGAGGGCGATTTTTTATTTGTGTAGGTTTTTGCGGTGGTTTAGCCCTTTGAGAGTAGCAACAATCTAGCAAGGAGTTCTGGCATGAGTTTGAAGATTGACCCACGCGATTGGGCCACAGTTCAGCCCTACTACGATTCACTTGCAGCCGAAGAGCTTACGGCTGCCAATGCAACTGCTTGGTTAGGCCGTTGGAGTGAGTTGGAAGCCCATTTGCAAGAATTCGGCTTCAAGGCCTATCGGGCGATGACCGAAAATACGCAGGATCAGGCCGCCGAAGAGCTGTACCTCTACACAATTGAGGAGTTGACCCCGAAATCCAAGGTTGCCGCCCAAACCTTGAAAGAAAAAATTTTGGCGCTTGATCCAACGCTGTTGCCAGCCAAAATGCAAGAAATGCTGCGGCGATTTCATGCTGAAGCCAATTTATTCCGCGAAGAAAATGTGCCACTATTGACCGAAGTTGAGCGCCTGAGTGCGGAATTTAGCAAATTGATGGGTGCAATGAGCGTTGAGTGGCAAGGCGAAACCCTGACCATGCAAGCAGTCGTTAAGCTGTTTAGCGACCCAGATCGCAGTGTGCGCGAAGCTGCATTTAAGGCTTATCATAGCCGTTTTTTGCAAGACCGAGCAGCTTTCAACGAGATTTATCTCAAGCAACTTAAGCTTCGTCGCCAAATTGCCACCAATGCAGGTAAAGCCAGCTATTTGGATTATGTCTGGGATCTCTATGGGCGCTTCGATTATACGCCTGCCGATTGCCGCACCTTCCACGATGCAATTGAACATGAAGTTGTGCCGTTGGTTGAAAAATGGTTGGCAGTCCATCAAGCCGAATTAGGCGTTGATAGCTTGCGACCATGGGATATTTTGGTTGATTCGCAATCACGCCCAGCTTTAACTCCATTCCAAAGCGCCGATGAACTCGAAAGCGTCTGCCAAACAATCTTCGATCGCGTTGATCCTGAACTGGGAGCGCAATACACTCGCATGCGTGATGGCTGGCTTGATTTGGATTCACGGCCTGGTAAAGCACCTGGTGGTTATTGTGGCGGGATGTTTGTTTCCAAAGTGCCCTACATTTTTATGAATGCGGTTGGCACCCATGATGATGTCCAAACCATGTTGCACGAAGGTGGCCATGCTTTCCACTTTATGGAATCATCGGCAACCAACGATTTGATTTGGAATTACGATGGGCCAACTGAATTTTGTGAAGTCGCTTCGATGGCGATGGAATTGTTGGCAGCGCCCTATTTAGCCAACGCTAAGGGCGGTTTCTACAGCGAAACTGATGCCCGTCGTGCTCGTGCAGAGCATCTTTGGAGTATGCTCAAATTCTTGCCCTATATGGCGACCGTCGATGCCTTCCAACATTGGGTCTACATTGAAGCGCCTGAAGATGTAACGGCTGAGCAGCTTGATGCCGTGTGGAAAGACCTCTATCAGCGCTTTATGAGTGGGGTGAATTGGGATGGCTTCGAAGATGTACAGACCACAGGCTGGCATCGCAAGCAGCATATTTTTGAAGCTCCGCTCTATTATGTAGAGTATGGCTTAGCCCAATTGGGGGCGCAACAAGTTTGGCGCAACGCTTTAGCTGATCAAGCGCAGGCCGTAGCACAATATCGCGCAGCCTTAGCCTTGGGCAATACCAAACCACTGAGTCAATTATTTGCAGCGGCTGGGGCAAAATTTGCCTTCGATCGGGCAACTGTCGGCGAATTAGCCCGCTTAGTCGATCAGCATCTGACCACACTCCGTGATTAATCGCCAAACCAATTCAAAACCGGATCAAGGCTTGCCAGCGCTTGATCCGGTTTTGATATTTAGCATTGGGCCTACGCATTAACGTTTACTACTAGGCAACTGCTAATTCTGGCTCCAAAGCTGCGATCAGGCGACGAACTTGTTGCATCAATTGGGCAAAATTGTGGTGGTTGAGTGATTGAGGGCCATCGGAAGAAGCACGGTCGGGATCGTGGTGAACTTCGATCATCAGACCATCAGCGCCAGCGGCCAAGCCGGCCAAGGCCATTGGCTGCACCAAGTACCATTTGCCAGTGCCATGGCTGGGGTCGGCAATCACCGGCAAGTGAGTCCGACGCTTGGCAACTGCCACAGCATTCAAATCGAGGGTGTTACGGGTGGCAGTTTCGTAGGTGCGAATACCGCGTTCGCACAAAATAACGTTGCGATTACCAGTCGCGAGAATATATTCAGCCGCCAACAACCATTCTTCGACTGTTGCTGAAGGGCCACGCTTGACCATGATCGGCTTACCCGTTTGGCCTGCTTCTTCCAAGAGGGCGAAATTTTGCATATTGCGAGCGCCAAGTTGGATGATATCAGTGTAGCGGGCGACTAATTCAACATCACGGGTATTCAGGGCTTCGGTGATGATTGGTAAACCTGTTTCTTCGCGAGCTTGGGCCAAAATTTTCAGGCCTTCTTCGCCCAAACCACGGAAAGCGTAGGGTGAAGTGCGTGGCTTGAATGCGCCACCACGGAGGATATTGGCTCCGGCTGCTTTGACCGCGTGTGCTGTACTTAATAATTGCTCAGCACTTTCGACCGAACATGGCCCAGCCATCACGACTGGAGTACCGCCGCCAATTTCCAAATCGCCAATCCGAATGACGGTATTGTGTTGTTGAAACTCGCGGCCAGCTAATTTATAGGGGCGCGTAATTCGCAAGGTTGTTTGCACGCCGCTCATCGATTGCAATTGTTCTTCCAAGCCCGCTGGAATTTTCGCACCAACAACTCCAATCACAATTCGTTCCTCGCCTTCCGATAAATGGCCTTTGAGCTTATTTTCGGCTAAGCGAGCCAATACAGCGTCACGGTCGGCGAGGTCAGCGTGGGCCTTCATTACAACGATCATGGTCAAATGCCTCCAAAATTAACAAACCCTAATTACCAATACCAAGTACCGCAGCGAACAAATGACAGCCAGTTTTAGGCAGGTTGCCAGGTGGGCAGGTTCAACAACGCTGTTGATTGAGCGCGCTCAGGGCGCAATTTGGCGGCATCGCCAAGATAGCAATGGATAATCTCGCTGGGTTTGCGGCTGGTGTTCCACAAAATCAGCACCCGAATACACATCGATAAACTGCCAGGAACATCCATTTCGTGTGCACAGAGCATAGCCAAGTCGTTCCAGCCCAACTGGCGAGCAGCCAAGGCAGGAAATTGCGCGTTAAGGTTCGATGAGGTGGTGAAAAAGACACATGCAACATCGTCAAGATCAATCTCGTTGGCTTGAACCATGGCCAGCAACAACTCACTGGTTGCTGCCAGGACGGCCTCTGAACTATTTTCCACCGCCACCGTTGCCCCGCGAACTCCACGACAAACGAGCATAGCATCCTCCAGTGAAGCACAACAAAAAGCGCGGAGCTTGTCGCTCCGCGCCGAAGGTCATTTCCAAAATCAGTAAGGGTGTGTCTAATCCTTCGTAGGCAGCGACAACTCAATATGGCAGCTAAAGTAATAAAAATAGCTGCTAAAGAAGGCATATGAGTTGAAGCTGTTGAACGATTGCATGGTAGACAAAACCTTTATCAATTACGATTGGCCGGAGCATACCACATGGCTCAGCATTTCGTCAAGTACTAATTTAAGCAACAAACTTAACAATCGTTCGTGGGGTTATATGTGTATGGCGAGAGGCTGAAGGCTATTGGCTATCGGAATAGTTTAGAGTTTTCATGATCGTGCGGCCCAAAGCCAAAAGCCCATAGCCAATGCATCTTCGTGCAATTCGTGGCTCAAAAAACTGCGTGCCTTCGTGTTCTTCGTGGATCGGAATGTTAACGCACATCAAAATACCGATATGGTGCGATAATCAGCATAAGTAGCTGGAGCGCCATTGGGAGTAATACAGTGCCAATATATCGGGTAGGATCTTGGTCAAGGATGAAAAAGCCTGCACTAAACCCGATTCCAACTAACAAGATTAACCCATACATGCCAAAGGTGGTTTTTTTAAGCAATATGTGGGAATTTCGCGATACCCCAAGCGCTATAATGCCCCATGAAAGCAACGTAAAAAGCAGGATTCTCCGAACAATTCGCCAACAGAAGATCAGCGATACAAACATATTCCGATAATTCAGATCATTATTAACGCTCATAAGCCATACAGTCAAACTGATAACTGGGTTTATTATTAATTGTCACTGTATACATTTATTCATCTCACATTATTTCATTTCGATTGACAGCAACCATTATAAAGAGTAAATAGAAACTTGAATTAGTATTTATGTAACAAATGGGTAACAACCAAAAATCGCACCGTAGGAATTTAATAACAAGCCAATATAAAAAGCTTTATGCATTTTCTTCAACACAGAGGCGAAGAGATAAGGATGAAGGATGAATAGTGTGGCACTAACCTATTAGCTTTGGAATAAGAGACCTTCGTGTTCTTCGCGTTCTTCGTGGTTTCAGCCCAACTGGTCCCTAGCCCCTGACAACTGACCCCTCGCTCGTTCTGCTAGTGTTTCGTTAATCCTTGGTAAATCGCCCATGGATTGGCTAAGCCTGTGGTGTATAATTTTCGATAGTATTAAGTGTGGTGAGGCAACGATGCCAAAAATTGTGCCTGGGTATCACATTACAACCGCTGCCCAAATTCGGGCAATCGAGCAACATGCTGTTGACGAAGGGGCGACGTGGGCTGGCCTGATGGCCGAGGCTGCACGCGGCATGGCCGATGTTGGATTAACCGTGATCGCCAAGCAAACCAACCCCAGCGTGTTAGTGCTGGTTGGTTCTGGCAACAATGGCGGCGATGCTTTGGTGATTGCACGGCATATCAAAGAGGCTGGCTTTCCAGTCACCTGCTATCTATATAAACGCAAGCCGCACGCTGATGATTGGCCGTTTGCTGCTGCCCAAGCCGAAGCCATTCCAATGATCTTCGCTGCTGATGATCCACAAAATCAGCAACTCCAGCAACTGTTGCAAACCAACACATTCATCATTGATGGGTTGTTTGGCATTGGCCTGAGTCGTTCGTTGGCGGCTGAGGTAGTCCAAATTATCGATTTGGTCAATGCCAGCAAATTGCCAGTTTTGGCAGTCGATGTGCCTTCGGGCCTTGATGCTGACAATGGCAAGATTTGGGGCACAATCATCAATGCTGCCTACACCGTAGCGGCTGGCCTAACCAAACGCGGCCATCATTTGTACCCAGGTGCGGCCTATGTTGGCAAATTGGCAATCGCCCCCTTTACCCTACCAGATTCTATGGAGGAGCCGATGACTACAACTGAACTGAATCTTGCGACAATCCGTTCGCTGGTGCCGGCCCGTCCGGTTGATGGCCATAAAGATACTTTCGGGCGCGTGATGGTTGTGGCTGGCTCGTATCTCTATCCTGGCGCGGCTTGGCTTGCGGCCACGGCGGCGGCTCGTTCGGGTGCTGGGGTAGTAACCTTGGCTTGCCCACGCTCAATTTATGGCAGCACCGCCGCCCATCTGCATGAAGTAACCTATTTGCCGTTGCCAGAAGTTGAACCAGGCGAGTTGACCGAAGCCGCTGCTAAGTTGGTGCACGAAAAACTAGCCAAATATAAAGCCTTGCTGGTTGGACCAGGCCTTGGCACCGAAACAGGCACTGGCGATTTTCTACGGGCGCTGATTGGCTTGGCCTCAAGCAAACGTCGGTTAGGCGTAGGTTTTCTTGGCTCAAGCGAGCTTGAGTTGCCGACCAAACGCAAAGGCGGGGTTGGTTTCGGCCTAGCTGCTCGGCCCAAAGAAGAAGCAAAGGCTGAAGAAGATGGCCCAGTCGTGCTGCCACCGCTGGTTATCGATGCCGATGGCTTGAATATTTTGGCCACAATTGAACATTGGGAAGAAAAATTACGCGATCAGCCTGTCGTGCTCACACCACACATCGGCGAGATGGCCCGCTTGTTGGGCGAAGAAAAAATCGGTGAAGATCACCCACAAATTGCACTCGAAGCGGCAGCCCGCTGGGGCGTGACCGTGGTGCTGAAATCGGCCCACACAATTATTGCAAGCCCTGATGGCCGCTTGGCGTTGCATGGTTTGGCTAACCCAGCATTGGCAACCGCCGGATCTGGTGATATCCTTGCAGGACTAACTGCTGGCTTGATGGCACAAGGCTTAGCCCCATTTGAAGCCGCCCAGCTTGCAGTTGGCGTGCATGGCGTTGCAGGCGCTCTGGTTCGTGAAGAACTCGGCGAACGCGGCACCATTGCTAGCGATATTCTTAATCGCCTGCCCTTAGCATGGCGAAAACTTACAGAAGGCGGATTAAAATAATGCGTGCGGTTGATCTGATTATTAAAAAACGCAATGGAGCACAGCTCTCAACCGAAGAAATTCAATGGCTGATTCAGGGCTATACCAACGGCAGTGTGCCCGATTATCAGATGGCGGCGTGGGCCATGGCGGTTGTGCTCAAAGGCATGGATGATCGCGAAACCACCGATTTAACCCTTGCCATGGCCGCTTCGGGCGATCAGCTCGATTTGCGTGATTTCGCGCCCGATGCCGTTGATAAGCACTCGACTGGCGGGGTTGGCGATAAAACTAGCCTTGTGCTGGGGCCAATGTTGGCAGCCGTTGGTTTGCAAGTTGCCAAAATGTCGGGGCGGGGCTTGGGCTTTTCGGGCGGCACGCTCGATAAACTTGAGGCCATCCCCAACATGCGCATCGACCTGAGCGAAGATGAGTTTCGCCATGCCATGCGTGAGATTGGCATGGTGATTATGGGCCAAACTGCTGATCTCGCACCTGCCGACAAAAAGCTGTATGCGTTGCGCGATGTGACTGGCACTGTCGAATGTATTCCGCTGATTGCAGCCAGCATTATGAGCAAAAAGCTGGCGGCTGGAGCCAAAAGCATCGTACTCGATGTCAAGGTTGGGGCGGGGGCGTTTATGAAAACCCTCGATCAAGCCCGTGATTTGGCCCGAACGATGGTGCGGATCGGCCAATTGGCTGGCCGCAATGTCGCTGCGATCCTTTCGTCGATGGAGCAACCGTTGGGCTTGACGATCGGTAATGCGCTGGAAGTGCGCGAAGCGATTGAAACGCTCCAAGGTCGCGGCCCCGGCGATTTGGTTGAAGTTTGTTTGACCCTTGGCTCACATCTGTTGGTTTTGGCTGGCAAGGCCCAAAATCTTGATGATGCCCGCCAACAGTTGCAAGCAAGCTTGGATAACGGCCAAGCTTGGGCTAAATTCCGTGAGTTTGTTGCCCAGCAAGGCGGCGATCTCACGGTGATTGACCAACCAGAAACCCTGCCAATCGCCCCAATTCAAATCAGTTTGCTGGCCGAGAGCAGCGGCTTTGTCCAACGCATCGATGCCGAAACCTGTGGGATT
>NZ_DOPT01000095.1:26117-26570 GCF_003512625.1 Herpetosiphon sp.
TCGATGCCGAAACCTGTGGGATTGTGGCGACCGAGCTTGGAGCTGGTCGCGCCCGCAAAGAAGATGCGATCGATCCGGCGGTGGGCTTGGTGCTTGAGCGTAAAGTTGGCGAGCCAGTTCAAGCGGGCGAGGCCTTGTTGACAGTGCATGCTGCTGATCAGCAACGGGCCGAGGTTGCTTTGGCCGCACTCAAATCGGCAATTACGATCAGTGCTACGTCGGTTGAAGCCTTGCCCTTGGTTTTCGAAAGCGTTGCCTAGCTACGCGTTGTGAGCACGGTTGCGTTGGTAGAGTTTGCGCTCTATCAACGCATTTTTTGTGGGTTTCGGCCTGTGGCGTGGTATAATTATTAACGAAAATATGTGCTAGCGCGAGCATTGCTTGCAATGGCAATAGGGTTTTGGGTTCTTGTTTTGGCTGGGGATAATTATGATTCACCACCCTTCCGTCCCG
>NZ_DOPT01000099.1:0-31868 GCF_003512625.1 Herpetosiphon sp.
CAATGGACGTTCAGTATCTAGCAGGCTACACCATTGAGTAATCGAGCCATTAAAACTAGAAAGACTAAATTTTTGCACTGCTGCCGCTGCCAGCGAGTGCGGAAAGCGCTGGATGACTTGCGCCCATGCTGCCTGTGCCGCCAGCGGATTGTGATTGAGTAGATGAATCGCGCCAATCCGAAAGAGCGCAACAGGCCGCGCATCCTTGAATGTGGTTTTGTAGCCAAAATAGGCACTACCATCGGCCTGATTTGCAGCACGTTCGAGCCACATAATGGCTTCATCAAAGCGGCCAAGCACTAACAAGCCTTGGGCATGGCGCATCTGAGCGCCAATCGTATGCGAGTATGTTCCTGTTGGCAACGCCAATTCAGCCGGGCTTAAATACTGCCCATCAAAGCGATAATTGGCATCAGGGCTACTAACGCTGAGGGTCGGACTATTTTGGCTTATGCTCAAATCGCCGGTATCGGCCCAGTCGGGAAATAATTGCCACGCCACGCCATCACGCCAAGTCCAACCATACGTCCGACCAGAACAAGCGGAGCCGCAACCGCTTGAGCGCACCAGCAACTCTGGTTGAGCATCGCCAGTAACATCACCAAGTTCAACCTGCGCCCCTGAATCATTGTTGAAACTCAAGATCTGCTCACCAACCCAACGCCCATGCTGCCAACGCATCCAACGAAGTTTGCCTAGCTTGGGATGCGTACCAGAAATTCTCGCATAAAGCAGATAATCTTGGGTTGCATCGCCATCCAAGTTGGTGGGCATAATTGTGAGTTGGTCAATTTCTAAGCTTGGTTGGCCTACCGTCAACTTGCTGGGTAAATCAAGCGCCAAAAATTCTGCCTCAGTCCAGCCATCATAAGCCCATGTAGTATCCATCTGCTGCGGATCGTCCCCCCCGATTTCCTGTGTGGGCTGACCAATGCTGATGATTCGTCGCCACAACGCCAGTGCTTGGGGATCATCAGGATGGCGCTGAAGATAGTCGGCAATTTGCAACGCTAAGGGCTTGCCACAGCCACGAGTCGGCGCACCAGACTCACAATAATCAATTGGCTGGGCACGCAACAGCAGCTCAGTGGTTGTACTAACCGTCGTCGTAGCGGCAACAACCGGAGTAGCAGTTTCCGGTGGCAGGGTAGGGGTTGCAAGTGCAAGTGGCGTGGTCGTTTCAAGTGACGAAACGTTGGTGGTAGTTGCAGTACATGCACTCAATGCAGCAACCAATAGCGCCAACAAACTCATTCGGGCAATCTGCATCATCAGCTCTCCGCAGCATTAATTGGGGTTAGCTGCACTGTAGTAACTCATGCGTTACCCAACAATGATGCAAAGGTGATAGATCAATGAGATGATCGAAAAGCTGTGGTGCAGATGCAGTCAATCTTCATGCCCTCACCCCCTAGCCCCTTCATCCCACACGCGGGAGAGGGGGAATCAGCCGTGGTTCTTCCCTCTCCTGCCGCAGTGGGAGAGGGGTTGGGGGTGAGGGATCGTATCGGGCTATTTCGATGACTGGCGGGCTATTGACGGGCTAGGTTCAGCGGTGCATAGTGTTTCCAACATCTGATCAGTCAGATGATCGATCGCTGGCTCAGCCGTTTCGCTGCCTTGAGCCAAAATGTCGCGCAAGGCCGCACGCGCTCGATGTAACCGCACTTTCAATGCCGAGGGTGTTATCTGCAATAAATTGGCGGCTTCCTCGGTGCTGTAATGCTCAATATCACGGGCAATCAAGGCCGTCCGCAAGCTTTCGGGCAATTGCTCGATCGCGCTGCGTAATTCAGCACTCAACTCGCGATCCAAAACCCATAATTCAGGCCGTGGGCTGGCACTCTCCAAATCAAACTGCTCGTCGATTGGCACGGTTTGTGCTCGCTTACGCCGCAACCGCATAAAACAGGCATTGACTACAATTCGTTGGAGCCACGCGCCCAAGGCACCATCACCACGATATTGCTCGATTTTACGACAGGCTTCAATAAAGCTCTCTTGAATTACATCTTCGGCTTCATCGGCATCACCGACCATGCGGAGGGCCACATGATACAAACGTGAAGCATAGCGTTTTAGCAGGCAAGTACAAGCCATGCGCTCACGCCGCCGCAAGGCCTGAATCAACTCTGATTCCTCTTGATAGTAGGTGGCATCAATTTCCCATGGCTTTTGCATCGCAATTCCTTAACTGCAAACCAATCCATGTAACCATTGTACAAGCAAACGCATCAAGAATATGTAACAGCAAAATGGAGGGTTGTCTATGTTTTTCCAACGGTTGTATCACGATGGTTTAGCCCAAGCAAGTTATTTAGTCGGTTGCCAAAAAACTGGCGAAGCTTTGGTCATTGATCCCCATCGTGATAGTGCAGTGTATTTGAATGCAGCGCAAGCGGCTGGTTTGCGGATTAGCGCAATCACCGAAACCCATATTCACGCCGATTTTGTCTCGGGCAGCCGCGAGCTGGCGCAAATTACGGGCGCAAAACTGTATCTTTCGGCAGCAGGCACAGCAGCTTGGCAATATGCTTTTGCCAGCAGCAACCCCAATGTGCAGTTGATCAACGATGGCGATAGCTGGATGGTTGGCAATTTGAAGATCGAGGTCTTGCATACCCCAGGCCATACGCCAGAACATGTGATTTTTATGCTCACCGACACGCCTGCTGGCGATGAACCAATGGGTATTTTCACAGGCGATTTGTTGTTTGCTGGCGATGTTGGCCGCCCTGACTTGCTCGAAAAAGCCGCTGGGATTCAAGGCACCAGCGAGGCCGGAGCCAAAGATTTGTTTAAATCGTTGCAGCGCATCGCTTCCTTGCCCGATTTCTTGCAAGTTTGGCCAGGCCATGGTTCGGGCAGCGCTTGTGGCAAAGCACTGGGAGCTGTGCCGCAAAGTACCTTGGGCTACGAAAAGAAAGTTAATTGGGCCTTCAAACAGCAGAACGAGGCTGATTTTGTGGCCGCAGTGCTCGATGGTCAGCCAACGCCACCGCCCTATTTCGCCGCGATGAAGCGCATCAACCGCGATGGTCCTGAGTTGCGCCCGCAACGTTTGCCAGCCCTCAGCCTTGCCGAAATTAAGCTTGATAATCGGTTGGTTGTTGATTTACGTTCGGCCAATGATTTTGCTCAAGCCAGCATTCCAGGCGCACTCAGCCTGACCAGCGGCGCGATGCTCAATCGCTGGGCCGGTTGGTTTGTGCCGGTCGCAAGCAAGGTTGTGTTAATTGGCACTGCCGAAGCGGCCAAAACTGCCCAAACCGAGCTAAGCATGATCGGCATCGACCAAATCGAAGGCTATATCACGCCCGATATGCTAACCGAATGGCTCAAAACCAACCCAAGCCAAAGCTATCAACGGGTGCCAGCCGCCAATTTGAGCGAACAACTTGACCAGGCGTTTGTGCTCGATGTGCGCACGCCCGAAGAATATGCCAACGGTCACGGAGCTAAGGCGGTCAATATTCCATTGAATGAATTACCCAAGCGCCTGGCCGAAATTCCCAATGATCAACCGTTGATCGTGCATTGTCAGGCGGGTGGGCGTTCGCCAATTGCCATGAGTTTGCTCAAACCACATTTCAGCCAAGCCATGGTTGAGATGAGCGACGGCTGGAATGGTTGGTATCAATTGAAAAAGGAGCGTCACGTATGATCAACGAATTAAGTGTGCAAGAACTACAAGTGTGGGCCAACCAACAAACGATCTTTTTGATCGATGTGCGTGAGCCAGCTGAATATGCCACGGGCCATATCAAAGGCAGCAATTTAATGCCCTTGAGCCAACTCAACAATTATCGCAACCAAATCCCGCATGATCTGCCAGTCGTGGTGGTTTGTCGTTCAGGCCAACGCAGCAGCATGGCCGCCCAATGGCTCGCAAGCAATGGCTGGAACAACATCTACAACACCCGTGGCGGCATGCTGGCTTGGAGCAAAGCTGGCCTACCCGAAGAACGCTAGCAAGAGGATACCAACCAGATCATGAGTATAAGTTTGATTGTGCTAGCGCTGCTGGTCGGCGCTAGCATCGGCCTCACCTTGGGAATGTTGGGCGGTGGCGGCTCAATTTTGACCGTGCCAGCCTTGGTCTATGTGCTTGGGCTAAGCGCTCACGACGCAACCACCAGTTCATTGGTGATTGTTGGCCTGAACGCCGCCTTTGGGGCATGGCTGAATTGTCGGCGTGGCCCATGTATGTTGCGCCATGCCTTTGTATTTGGTGGCATCGGCTTGGGCGCAGCCTTTTTGGGCGCACGAGTTTCGCAATATATTCCAGAGGTTTGGCTATTGACGATGTTTGGTAGCCTGATGCTGATCATCGGCAGTATGATGTTGCGGCCCAAAGTTCAAGCCAAAACCGACGAACAAGCGATCGCATGGCCAGCAGTGGTTATGGGCGGGCTAGGCGTGGGCTTTTTGACCGGATTTTTGGGCGTTGGCGGTGGATTTTTGATCGTACCAGCTTTGGTATTATTGCTGCATATGCCAATGCGCACCGCCATTAGCTCATCGCTGATTGTGATTGCATTAAATAGTAGCGCTGGCATTTTGGGCCATTTGCAGGGCAGCCATTTTGATTGGACGCTGATTGGCTTGATTATTAGCGGCGGCGTGATTGGCAATTTACTAGGAACCCGTTTCGCTCAAAAAGTCCAAGTTCAAACCCTGCAACGCAGCTTTGCCTTCTTCGTGATTGCTCTCGGCATCTTCCTCGTGATTAAAAACTTCCCCTTAGCTTAATTGCAATGGCGCTGTTGTTGCGGCAGGAGCGCCATTTGCCAAACAATTCCACAGTATCGAGAAGCCTATGCTATAATCGGCAGGGTTGATGGTTCGTGATCTGTGTGAGGCATTGAGTTTGAGCTACGTTTTACCGCTTGGCCCGTTTCACCCCGACTGGCAAACCCCGATGCGCATGGTCTTACGGGTTGAGGGCGAACAGATTGCTGATGTTGAATTTCGTGATGGCTACACCAATCGCGGCATTAGCGAGCGTTTGACGCGCACCACCATTCCTCAGGGATTACACCTTGTGAGCCATATTTGTGCCGCTGATAGCCATGCCCACTCATTGGGTTTTTGCTTGGCACTCGAACAATTGCTTAAAATTAATGCTTCGGAGCGAGCTGCTGCCTTACGCTTGCTCGCCTGCGAAGTCGAACGCGCCACCGTCCATCTCAGCACGATGAAAGAAGTGCTGACAATTTTGGGCTTGCAACGCGATGCTGAGCATGTGCAAAAACTGCATCATGGCTTATTTGAAGTCATGCAACACTTATGCGGCACGAGTTCGCCGCCCAACTATATTGTGCCAGGTGGCGTGCGCCAAGATCTCAGCAGCACCGAACAAGAATCGATGGCGTTGCAATTTCGTCGCCTCGAACGCTTGATGTATCGCTTCGTTGATCGCTTTATCGATCATCGCGGGGTTTTGCGGCGCTGTGTGGGTGTTGGCGTGCTCAGTCGCGAGGCTGCCGAACAATTCGGGGTGCGTGGGCCAATGGCGCGAGCCGCAGGCATCGGCTTTGATGCCCGAATTGATCGCGCCTATGGTGCTTATGCGCAATTTCCACCCAGCCGTGTAACCCAAGAGCGTGGCGACGTTTATGCCCGATTGGTGATTTTCTCGCTAGAAGCCTTTGAAAGCCTTAAATTGGCAATTCGGGTGCTGGCCAATTTGCCTAGCGGCGATTGGGCTGGCAACGCGCCCGATAGCGTACCTCAAGGCAGCGTCACCTCGAATATCGAATCGGCGCGGGGCACGCTACGCTATACCGTCCAAAGCAACGGGGTCAAATTAACCAGTGTGCGGATTGACGCACCACGCCAATTTGATCGCTTGATTGCCCGCACCATCTTGGCCGGAATGAACATCGACGACGCACCCTTAATTATCGCCTCGGCTAGTGCTTGCACTGCCTGTAGCGAAGAATAACGCATGAACGGACAAACACTCCTCACCCTTGCGCCCTTTGGGCTGATGATGATCATCGCTTTGGTCAGTTGGTTGACTGGTCAGCGTTTGCGCACGCGCTTGTTGGGTTTAATCGCCAGTGGCTTGACCCTGGTAGCACTGGCAATCGTTTGGTGGCTCGCCCAAGGCGATTTACCGCTCGATGTTGGGCAACGCGCTTGGCTCAGCAGTTATGGCGTTGGCCCCAACCCACTGATGCGTTCGCTGCTGACCTTGCATCTTGATGGCTTGAGCTTACTATTTGCGGCAATCACCTTATTGCTCGCCAGCATTGGCTTTGCCCACTTGGCTTTGGCCTTGGGACGCGGCTTGGTTGGTTACGGTCGGCTCTGGTCGGGCATCGCAATTATGGTGTTTGGCAGTTTGCTGGGCATTTTAGCTGGCGATTTGCTGCTGTTGGCTTTTGGCTGGGGCTTGGCCTTGTTGGGCAGCACACTGGCTCGTCAAGTCGTGGGCAGCGATGATCAACGCACACCTTCAGCCTTGGGAATGAGCGGATTAAGTGGCTTTGCCATTTTGGTCGCCGTGCTTAGTCAATCGGTACGCCCTGAAGATGTGCTTGATGGCTCGTTTGTGATGGCCGACATTGGAGTTGGTCAATATTTGCGCACATGGTTGCCGCTGGCAGTGGGCGTAGGCATTGCGCTCGGCTTCCCGCCATTTGGTCGCGTGCTGAGCGACGATGAAGATACGACTCCAGCGTTGCATGGCTTGATCATCAGTGCTGGCGTGCCAGTTTTGGCGGTCTACACATTTTTACGTTTCTTCGGGCTGAATCTTGGCACATGGCCGGAAGCATGGTTTGCAGCCTTGAGCTATGTTGGTGCTTTGGCCAGCATCGTGGGCGCAGCCTATGCCTTACGAGCGACCCGTTTCGGCCCCTTGGTTGGCTGGCAAGCCGTCGCGCAATGGGGCAATGTCGCCATGGCTTTGGGTCGCTACGAGCCAAATCTGCCACTCGGCGGCGAACATAACACCGCCGTGGTGATGGCAACTCTCACGATCACAGTGACAACCTTGGTGGCAACAATGCTCGGAGCCATGGCCTTGGGTACGTTGGAGCGCCGCAGTGGCAGCGACCTGATCGCCAAACAACCAGCCTTGGGCGCACCATTACGCGCTGCTGGTTTAGCCTATGCCCTTGCCACCGCCGCCGCTGTTGGCTTGCCCGCCTTACCAAGCTTTTGTGCACGCCGCTGGCTAATGGATTATACGGGCGCGGGTGGTTGGAGCATGGGAGTCTTTTTCGTCAGCAGTGGCTTGCTCTTGCTCTCGTTTATTGGCTCGAATGCGCTGTTTTGGCGGGTCGATCCCCAACGCCCTGTAACCCCAGTTGATGCTGGTCGCGCCAACGATGGCTTATTGCTCGGCTTGAGCTTGCCCTTGATTGGCCTGAGTTTGGCTCCCGAAGTTTTAGTTTGGTTGTTGCAACCAGCCTTACGCACCTTGCAAGCAGTGCCTAGCCCAATGGATGATCTTGGGAGCATGAGCTGGGGTTTGCGCGGCAGTTTGGTGCTTGGTTTTATGCTGTTGCTCTTTGGCTGTTTTCGCTCACAACGTCAGGCAATTATGCCTTGGAATGGTGGCGAACAGCCCGATCGTGATGATGGCACAGCTCATTTACCAGCAGCGAGCAGCCGTATGCTGAGTGGCCTTGCCGTTTTGGGCAATCCACGACCAGCTTTGCGGCAAAGCCATGGCATCTTGCAAGGCCTCAGCAGCCGGATCGCTTGGGTTTTGCAATTCTTTAGCGGGCGCTACTATCTGACTGGAATTCTAATCGCGGCCCTAACAATTGTCTTGTTATTAATGCAATAGAGGAAGCTTGGTCACTCGCCGTGACGAGCATAAACAGCCTATGACAATCACCATCTGGATTTTAATTACGTTGCTGGTAGCCAGCGGCGCAGTCATCGCAATTATGCGCGATTGGCGCTTTAGCCTGATTGCGGTCTTGGTTAATTATATCGCCCAAGGCTTGTTTATTGCCCAACAGCAATTTGTCGTGCCCGATTTGGTGATTGCTGGGCGGCAGTTTAGCTCGCTGGTGTTTATCAAATTAATTACTGGCATCGGCGTGGCGATCATTCTTGGCATTACCGCGCTAACCTTTTCTCGCGAATATGGGCTGGAAGATCTCGATGAATTTTCCTTGGCTGAACTACGGCGGGCTGCGCGGGTAGCTCAACGAGCCAGCAGCCAAGAAAATCGCAAAGTTGGCGATTACATTGTGCCAATCTGGTCAACTGTGTTGGTAGGCTTGGCCAGTTTCTTCTTGCCACGCGTGTTGCCCTTGGCGGTCGAAATGTATCCCGACCAAGTGGGTTTGGCACGGGCGATCGATTTTATGTGGTATTGGCAAGTTTTTATTGGCTTAATTAGCTTGGTACTTGCAACCGATATTTTGAAAATTGGGCTAGGCTTGTTGCTCTGCCTCAGTGGCCTCGATTTGCTCTACACCACCTTGGCCAACCGGATTAATATTCTGGCCTTGGGAACGCTCAGTTTGGTTACCTTGCTCTTGGCTTTGGCGATTGCCTACCTCAGCGGCTTGCTCTATGGTCGCTTCAAAACCTTGAATCTCAGTGAAACGGAGCGCCTGAAATGACCTTTTTGCTGATGTTTTGCTTGCCATTGGTCATGGCGGCGGTCTGTTTTGGCTTGCGCCAACAACAAGGGTTGGCGCAAATTTTGGCAATTGGCACAACTATTTTGCTCGGTTGGGTGATTTGGCAGGTGCCAGTTGACCAGCCACTGAGCATCGTTGGCGTAAGCATGACTGTCCGCGAAATCAACCGCTTGTTTTTATTGGCGGTCGCAGGCAGCTTTGCAATTACCTTTATTGTGGCAACGCGGGTTGCGCACGGCGAAAATTTCGTCGTCATTGGCCTGATCATTTTTAGTTTGATCAACGCGGCACTGACGATCGACGTACAATCGCCATTTTTGATCACGCTGTTGCTGCTGGCCACGGGTTTGGCGATTATTCTAGCCCAAGTCGATTTGCCGATTGGCAGCCCAACCTTGCTGCGTGGTCGAGCGATTGGCAGCGGTTTGCGCTACTTGGTGTTGATGCTGTTGGCAGGGGTTTTGCTGGCTTTATGTTTTGTGCTAGCTGACCTCGAAAATACCCCTGATCGGTTGAGCACCACCTCATTAGCACGGCCATTATTGGCCTTGTTGATCGTCGGCATCAGCCTGCGCTTAGCAATTATTCCGTTTCATAGTTGGCTGCCCGATTTGCTGGAAGATTCGCCGCCCTTGGTCGGCATCTTGATTGGCATGATCAACTTGGCAGCATTGCTGTTCTTGGTTTCAGCCTTCCAATTTTTGCTCGCGCCCGGCTTGTTGACGCTTGATCCTGGGCGTTTGCGCTTGGTACGCTTTTTCGCGCTTGGCTCGGCGATTGGCGGTAGTTTGTTGGCCATCCACGAACGACCATCATTACGGCGCTTTTTGGCCATGCTGTTAATTTCCGACAGTGGTATGATGCTGTTCGGCGTGGTTTCCTCGACGACTGGCTTGACCGGAGCGCTGTTTCAAGCCTTCAATCAATTAGTTTTGAGTGTGGTGCTGTGGACAGCCGTAGCACTACTAGAACGGCCTGAACCGACGCGGGCAGCGGCTGGCGATGGTTGGTTGCGGCGGCGGCCATGGGCCAGTGGCGTGTTTATTTGTGGCGTTTTGGCCTTACTCGGCATTCCACCATTCAATGGCTTTGCCAGCCGCACCTTGCTCTACCAAGGGGCTGCCGAGGAAGGTCGCGGCTATCTAATCGCCTTGTTGATTGCCACGATGTTGGGAGCCTATGCTTTTGCCTTGGTCTTGCGTGACCATTTCTTGGGTCGTGCGCCAGCGGCCATGCCCGAAGAAGATTTAACCGATTTTCGCGGCTTGGGGCTACCACCACCACCGCCACAACGCACCGAACCACTCGGCGCAACCGCTGTGGCCGTGGCTTTGCTAGGAGTTTGCTTAATGATTGGCTTGTACCCGCCGTTGGTACTCGACCCAATTATTGAAGCAGTTCGCGGCCTAACATTTGTACAATTCCTCTAAGCCCAAGGATTGCCTATGAGCGAGCAATGGCGGTGTTTTATGGCGCTCGATTTGCCCGAGCCAATTCAGGCGCAACTCTTGGCGATCCAAGCCGAATTACAGCAATTGGGCTTGCCAATTCGTTGGAGCAAGCCCGAAAATCTGCATTTAACCTTGCAATTTTTGGGCAATCTAGCGGTTGAATTATTGCCCGATTTACAAACCAAGCTAAATCATGCCCTCACACAGCAAACTGCACCAACCCTCAATTGCAATACATGGGGTTATTTTCCCAATGCCAGCCAACCGCAAGTCGTCTGGGCAGGTTTTGAGCAATGGCCCAACGATTTGCTGCAACTTCAACAAGCAGTCGTTGGGTGCAGCAGCCACATTGGCATCATTGCCGAAACCCGCCCATGGCATCCCCACATCACCTTGGGCTACAGCAAAGAGCGTTTAACCAAACACCAAATTGAACAATTATCAAGCCAATTGCAAGCCAGCCAATGGCCAGCAACACCAGCGATCTACCCAACTTGTCAACTTATACGCAGCATAAGCCAACCTCAAGCCAGCAGCTACCAAACTTTAGTGACATGGCAGCTTAACCAAGCATCAACCTAAAATGCATGGTTCAATCATCAAGATCAAAGCAATTATTCAATCGTAATGAATGGCTCAATTTCAGCAAAAGTGCTTGCCCCAATCCCCTTGACCTCTTGTAGCGCCTCAATAGTTGTAAAAGGGCCATTCTCCTCACGATAGGCCACAATTCGCTGGGCGATCGCTTGACCAATTTTGGGCAGGCTTTCTAGCTCAGCAGCACTCGCGGTGTTAATGTTGATCAAGGTAGGTTGGCGGGCACTAGCAGTTGGCGCAGCAACCGCGATAGCCTGTGGTTCGGCAGTTGGCTGAGTTGTCGGTGCGGGAGTTTCGCCAACCACTGGCACATGCACATGCTGGGCATCTTGCAAATAGGCCGCTAAATTCAAGGCCTGTGAATCAGCCTCGGAATCCAAGCCACCAGCCGCCTGCACCAAATCATCAATTCGTGCGCCAAGCGGTAAATCGTAGACTCCAGGCTTGGCAACCGCCCCGCTGATATAAGCCGCTAGCAGTGCCACGGTTGGGGTCGCTTCGGCCACGGCGAGAGTTGGGGTCAGCTCCAAAGTTGGGGTTATCGATTCGAGAGTTGGCTCAGCGGTTGGGCTGGTGGTCGGCCACAAACTCAAGGCCTGCTCGCTTTCCGAGCCAGCACTAGCCGTCGATTGCCAAAGATTCCAGCCCAATACAGCAGCGACTGCCAAACCCACCAGCCATTGCCAACGAATCTGTTGCAACATACAAACTCCTTTCGATCAGTATGCAAAATCTGGTATCTTTAGAGCCACAAACAAGCATTTTTTGGCATGAAGGAAGCCCAATTGAAGCAAATTCGTGATCTCTTGCCCAAGTTTTGCCCAATTCCACGGGGCATCGTGCTAATGGGCACGCCTAACGAGCAATTAAGTGATTTGGCTAAACGTTTTGGTGGCACGCGTGAGTCATATGCGGAAGAAGCGCCCCAGCATCCAGTCGAAATTGCCGCCTTTGCCATGGCCCAAGTTCCGGTAACCAACGCCCTATATGCCGAATGGATCAAGCATTCAGGCCAGCGTGCGCCAATTGTCTGGCATGGTTCGCAACCACCTGCCGAATTAGCCGACTATCCAGTGGTTGATGTAACTTGGGATGAAGCGGTAGCATGTTGCGATTGGCTCAGCAGCGAAGTTAATTTGGCTTTGCGCTTGCCTAGCGAGGCCGAGTGGGAACGCGCTGCACGTGGCGATGATACGCGGATCTATCCTTGGGGCGATCAGGCTGACTCAACAATGATGAATATCAAAGAAAGCATGCGCGGCGGCTTAGCTCCGGTTGGCAGTTATCCCCAAGCAGCCAGCCCATTCGGGGTTTACGATCTGGCGGGCAATATTTGGGAATGGACAAGTTCGCTGCAAAAATCGTATCCCTATAATGCTGATGATGGCCGCGAAGCTCGCCAACCAGCGCCAGAGGCTGATCGACGGCGGATTATGCGCGGCGGTTGTTGGGGTAACCCCGGCCATTTTGCCCGCAATACCTGTCGTTTCCGCCTGCATCCCGAGCGTTCAACCCATTTATTGGGCTTTCGGCTGGCCTATAGCTTGCTAGAGAGTGATTAAATACTGGCTCAATTCAATCGAAAAAAAAGCCAAAAGCGTGGTATAATCGCAGGCTATTCACGGGTAGCTAATCTAGCATCCAGCTAGCATATCGAGCAGGCGTAGCCTTCCTAGCGCATCGGAGGATGGTATGTCACGGGAACATTATGAACAGCAGCTTCGGTCATTGAATGATGACTTGTTACGCATGGGCGCGTTGGTCGAAACCGCAATTGGCCAATCTATTCAGGCTTTAACCAACCACGATGAGGCAATGGCGCAGGAAGTTATTCGCAGCGATGATTTAATTGATCGGGCGCAATATGCTTTAGAGGAAAAAGCACTTTTGTTGTTTGCCACCCAGCAGCCGTTGGTGGCACGTGATTTACGCTTGGTCAGCGCAATCATCACGATTGCCAGCGAGCTTGAGCGGGTTGGCGATTATGCTGAGGGCATTGCCAAAATTGCGATTCGCCAAGGCCAAACTCCCGCCCTCAAGCCCCAAGCTGAGGTTCCATCGATGACCAGCAAAGCGCAGTTGATGCTGCGCACTGCCTTGGAATGCTACACCCGCAAAGATGTTGATTTGGCAAAAACACTGAGCGCAGCCGATGACGAAATTGATCAGCAAACCGATCGGGTACAGCGCGAAATTCTCGAAGTGATGATTGCTGATGCGAGCACCGTCGAACAAGCCACCCGTCTACTTTACGTTGTGCATAATCTCGAACGGATCGCCGACCGCGCTACCAATATTGGAGAACGGGTTGTCTTTATGGCAACAGGGCATATGGCCGACCTGAATGAACAACGGGCATAATCAAGAACGCTTTTGGTAGGTTGGCAGATTCTCTGTTGGAGGTTTTTTATGGGCGTGTCTCACCGTCACATATTTGATGAACAACTCACCGAGTTGCACGATGGGGTTTTTCGGGTTGGAACAATGGTTGAAGCAGCATTAAGCGAAGCACTTCAATCAATCAAACTATACGATCAAGCAGCAGTGCGCAAGGTCGTGCAAAACGATCAAACCATCAATCACGAAGTTCAACGCTTGCATGATCAAGCCCTGTTGATCATCGCCACCCAACAGCCGTTGGCCCGTGATTTACGCTTAGTGAGTGTGGTGCTTAGCCTGCTGCCAGAGCTAGAGCGCATGGGCGATTATGCTGCGACAATCTGCAAACTGCAAGAACGGATCGCTGCCACGCCCAATTTTGTCAGCGTTTCAGCCATGCCCCAGCCAATTCCGCGCCTGATTAGCGAATTGGGCCAGCGCACCAGCGAAATTTTGCATGCTGGTTTAGAGGCCTTGCGCCAAAACGATCGCAGCTTTGCCGACCGCGTAACCGAACTCGATGATGTGATCGATCATTTGTATCGTGAGATGTTCGAGGCCACGGTCAAGGTTTCGACCACCAGCCCCGATATGGCTGCTGCTACGATTCATCTGCTGACGTTGGCTCACAATCTTGAACGCTTGGGCGATCGAGTCACCAACTTGGCTGAGCAAATTGAATATCTGATTACTGGCAAAGTTGTGGTGCTTAACCATTAAACTGGAACATCATGGCATGCTCAGCGTAGTATCCTCGGATTGCAATTCGTTGGCATTGGAGGATGTATGATTTGGACATTGTTAGCGTGGCTGGGATTTTTGGGTTTGCTAGGTTTTGGTTGGGTCGCTGTGGCAAGCTTACGCGGAGCCATGCAAGGCCGCGCCAGCATGCTTTGGTTGCTCGGCGCTTGGACAGGCCTATCCGCCTTGGGTGGTTTGTTGGTTTGGCGAGCAGCCTTGCTTGAAACATGGTCGTTCAGCTTGTGGATTGGCTTAGCCCTAGCAGCAATCGCCCCTATTGCTTGGACATTGGGCAATGTGGGCAAGCGGCTGCAAGCGCACGGCATAAAATTGGGCAACCTACTCAAATTTCGCTAGCGTCGTGACCCAAGCCATGGCATAATAAAGCGCCACAGTTGGCGCAACGAGTCTCCAACTTGGAGGCTCGTTTTTTTGTTTACGATGAGGTAGGATGCCATGATCGATCTTGAGTATGTTCCCATGGAGACCCTTGAGGCAGGGTTGGATCACATTCGTCAAGCACCCAAGGATCAAGGGGTCTTGCAGCTAATCGTGCGTCGTCCTGCCACCGAGCAACGCGAAGTGCTCAGCGAAGGCCAGCTTGATCTGGTTGAGGGTTTAGTCGGCGATAATTGGCAAACGCGCGGCAGCTCACGGACTGACGACGGTAGCTCACACCCCGATATGCAGCTGAACATTATGAATGTGCGCTCGATTGGCTTGCTAGCGCCTGACCAAGAGCGTTGGCAATGGGCTGGCGATCAATTGTTTATCGATCTCGATTTGAGCGATGCAAACTTGCCAGCAGGCACACGCCTGACCATTGGCGAGGCAATTATTGAGGTAACTGATCAGCCGCATAATGGCTGCAAAAAGTTCGCCCAACGCTACGGCCAAGATGCGATTAAGTTCGTCAATTCAGCCGTTGGCAAAGAATTGCATTTGCGTGGAATCAATGCGCGGGTAGTTCAACCTGGCACGATCCGCCAAGGGGATCAAGTCCGCAAGATCTAACCCATGTGGTATAGCCTGAAATAGGACTATGGGTGCGAAGAATCGTTAGGTTGAGGGTAAGCTTGAGGCAGGATACTATGGTCAAATCCTTCCTCCTCACACACACTCTTCTCTCCTACAAGCGGCCCAACTGGGCCGTTTGTAGTTTTAGCCATTCCAACTTTAGGCCGATCATTTCAAGTAGCAATTGATCAATACTTAACTTATTAAACCTCCGCTAAGGAGAATCCTAATGCGCTACGCAATTGTGATCGAGCAAGGACCAAACAACTGTTCAGGCTATATACTCGATGTTTTAGGCTGTGTTGCGACTGGTGAAACGCCTGAAGAGGTTAAGCAGCGTTTGCAAGAGGCGATCGTTATGCATTTGGAAGGCGAGCCAATTCCGCCTTCGACAACATTGGTTGATTATATTGAATTCGAGCCTGAAATTAATCACTAAAATCAATAACCACCAGTAATTAGCAAAATACTGGCAGTTATTTAATAAGGCTTCTAGCTGTAATGGTTTATTGGGTTAACAACCAATTGTACCGTTCCCTCACCCCCGACCCCTCGCCTACCGCGGTGGGCGAGGGGAGTTCCAAATATCATTCTGGTGGTTCCCCCTCGCCTGCTGGGCGGGCGAGGGGTTAGGGGTGAGGGCATGACATCGACAGCAAATTCCACCCAATGATGGTTCGTTCAACGATTAATCTTTATTGGGCAGAAACCGGAACATCCCAGCGCCACAGACTTCACAGGTTCCGCGTAAGGCACGACGACCATTTTCAGTCAATTCTTCATGGGCATCGATCATCGGTTGCTTAGCGCGACAGGAAACGCAATAGCTGCGCAGTTCATCATCGTCGTCATCATCGGCTGGTGCTTCGTCTTCAACCACAACTTCTGCTGCGGGTTGCTCGGTTTCAGGCGCAGCCGTGCCACTCCCACCAACCTCAAGCTCCAACAATGGTGCTTCGTCTTCAACGACCACTGCTTCTGGCTCGGCTTCCAATTCGGGAGCGCTGGTGGCAACTTCGGTGGTTAAAATATCGGTTGGCAGCACGATTCGCGGCGGATCAGATGGCGGCGGTGGGGGCGGAGGCAAAATTGGAGCCGAATCGATCGGATGCAGCTTGCGCCGCACAATCACCACCACAGCGGCCAAGCCCAACAATAACGATACCCACAACTTGCGTTTGCTTTTTGGTTGGTTTCCCATTTATACCTCGCTTTGTGGTGATGCACTAACGCTTGCGCGGCGCAAACCGCGCAACGTTGCCAAATTGCGAATATCTGCGCTTTCATCGGGTTCTTTGGGAGTCTCTAAGGCCATCGGAATCGTTTGAAAGCGAGGATCGTTCATAATGAGTTCAAACCCTTCTAAGCCCACAAATCCCTCACCAATATGGGTATGCCGATCAACCCGACTGCCAAGATCGTTTTTCGAATCGTTAAGATGAAACGCCCGCAGCCGATCAATCCCAATTAAACGATCAAAATGATCAAAGGTGGTTTGGTAGCCTTCAGCAGTGCGAAAATCGTAGCCAGCAGCTAAGCCATGGCAGGTATCAAAGCAAATTCCAAGCCGTGGATGACCATCGCACAGCTCGATCAAGCGAGCCAAATGCTCGAAACTATGACCTAAGGCCGTGCCTTGTCCAGCAGTAATTTCGAGCAAAATCTGGGTTTCGCCGCCAACGTCTTCGGCCAGTAAACGCCGCAAGGCTGCGCCAACCCGATCAAGGCCAGCGGCCTCGCCTGAGCCAACATGCGCCCCAGGATGGGTCACCAACGAGCCAACTCCCAATTGCTGACAACGCTCTAGCTCAACGCGAAAGGCTGCAATCGATTTTTCCCATAAGCCATTGTCGGGGCTGCCCAAGTTGATCAAATAGGAATCGTGGGCAATCAAGGGTGGCATGCCAGCGTCACGATGGGCCGCTTGAAAATTGGCACAATCGGCAGCAGTCAGCGGTTTGGCATTCCATTGGCGTTGGCTTTTGGTAAAAATTTGAATCACATGACAGGTCGTGGCTTGCGCTCGCTCAAAGGCGGTCTGCAACCCACCAACGGTTGAAACATGCGCTCCTAAATTGGGCATGGGGTTTCTCACTCCAAACAAGTGTCGCCTGCAATTATAGCACTTTCAAGCCGTTGTTGAGATTAGGCGTGGGTAATAGTTCATGATGATTTTTATTTTGCAATGCAGACATCAATTCAAAAAAAACTCAAGCTGGCGATTTACTAAAATTCTAGATCGTTATTTATGAAATCCGTTGCAATGGCTGCATTATGGGCAATTTCCCAGCTTCTAATCCTTGAACATATTAATATTTTCTAAAGTTTTTTATTGAAAAATAGTTGACATTTTATTAAGTACTATTAAGCTTTGACTTGGAACGTTCCTTTGGCACTTGTCACGATAGCGCTATGCTGTGCTGTCTTAATCAACGGAGATTTGGTCATGTCCCAAGTTCAACGAGTTCCATTGCTGCTGCTTGGCATGCTGGCCTTGCTGATCAGTACAATCCCTTCGACCTCAACGAGCGGCGCAACCAATGCCTACGCCGCCGCCGACCCAGCAATTGCTAGCTACGCCCAAAACGTGATTAATCGCATGGCCCAATATCAAGGCCACTCTATCATCAGCGGCCAGCAAGAAGTCCATTGGGATTCCTCGCGCAAAGACGAAATGTCCAACGCCATCTACAATCGCACAAATCCACGCCAATATCCAGGTTTGCGGGGCTGGGATTTCCCCTTCGGCGGAGCTTACGCCAACGATGCCCAATGGATGATCGACACCATGATTAGCGATTGGAATACTGCCAAAGTGCTGCCAACAATCAGCCAACATTGGACACCCTACGGCAGCCAAGGCACAAATCACGATGATATGTTTGTGCAAGTCAATATCAATAATATATTTGTTGATGGCACAACTGAGCGTAGCCGCTACCTTACCTGGCGCAGCAACATCGCTGACGATTTGCAAAAACTGGAAAATGCCAGTGTACCAGTCTTATGGCGGCCCTATCACGAGGCGGGCGGTGGCTGGTTCTGGTGGGATAAAATTGGCTCAAGTAATTACAAGCGTTTGTGGAATGACCTCTGGGATTATCTGACCAACAGCCGTGGCTTGCACAATTTGATCTGGGTTTGGTCGGCAGGAACCAAGGGAGTCGGTACTGATTGGTATCCGAGCGGCAAGGTCGATATTCTTGGCCACGATATTTATAACAATAGCTCGGCTGACTATAGCAGTTGGTACACTGATTTAGCTCGTTTCGATAGTAGCAAATTACGAGCATTAACCGAAGTCGATTATATGCTTGATCCAGCAGCATTGAACAATGCACCATTTGCCTTCTTTATGACGTGGCATACCGACATGTTTTATCGCAATAGCGATAGCAAAATCCAAAGCGTTTATCAACATAACAAAACCGTCAATCGCAGCCGCATCAGCCAATATCTGAATGGGAGATTGGGTAGTAGTGGAACCAACCCAACCGCTACGCCTATCAGTAGTGGCGCAACGCTCTATAATTTTGAGGGCAGCACCCAAGGCTGGAGCGCCGCCAATGTCAATGCAGGGCCATGGTCGGTCAACGAATGGGCCGCCAATGGTAGCTACAGTCTCAAAGCCGATGTGAGTTTGGGCAATCGTAGTTACGACTTGAAATTAACTCAAGCCCACAATTTTAGTGGCAAAAGCCAACTCCAAGCCCGCGTGCGCCATGCCACTTGGGGCAATGTTGGCAGCGGAATTAGCGCCAAACTCTATATCAAGGTTGGCTCAAATTGGGCTTGGTACGACGGCGGAGCAATCACAATTAATAGTGGGGGCACAACTACATTAACCCTCAACTTGAGTGGCATTGCCAATCTTGGTATCGTCAACGAAATTGGGGTTAGTTTTAGTTCGCCCGCTAATAGCAGCGGCACTAGCGCAATTTATCTCGATTATGTCACCTTGCAATAATCAAAATTAATGTCAAGGCCCATGATCAGGTTTGATCATGGGCTTGCGGCAATGTTGGCTCCAATTATTGATAGATTCAGGCGCTATGGAATAGAAAGCCTTCCGTCAACCAAATTTCGCCTAGACGCTACAATGGTACAATCCCCAACTAACGTGTTGGAAATACCATCGTGGCTTCGCTTGCACAAGCAGGACATGGAGTCAATGGTAATGACAAGCTATCTATCAAAAAATCAATTAATGAGGAGCATTCATGGCGCTTAGTGCAACGATTTATACAATTAATGTTGATTTAGCCAATGTTGATCGCAATGTTTATGAGCAATTAGAACTGCGCGTAGCCCGCCAACCATCTGAATCAGCCGAATATATGTTGATGCGAATTTTGGCTTATTGCTTAGAATACAGCGATGGCATCGCCTTCACTCAGGGCGTGGCGGCTGGCGATGAACCAGCGGTTTGGATTCGCGATTTGACCGGGCAGGTGACTGGCTGGTTTGAGGTTGGTGCGCCTGATGCCGAGCGTTTACATCGTGGCAGCAAACGAGCTGGACGGGCGGCGGTATACACCCATCGCGATGTAGCCCAAGTGCTGGGTAATTTCAGTGGCAAAACCATTTTTCAAGCCGAGCAAATTCCAGTCTATGCCTTTGATCGGCGGTTTATTGAAAACGTTGCCAACCTGATCGAACGGCGCTGTAATTTGGGCATTTCGCTGACCGAACAACAACTCTATATCGAAATAGCTGGACAAAGCCTGAACAGCCACATCGAAGAACATCGGATTAGCAACTAGGCTCACTAATTAGAAGTGTAGGGCTTGAAGCAGCCAACAACCTTTGTTATACTCGGCAGAGGCTTAGCATTCGCCCAAGTTGCTGGCTCGCTGTCGGCTTAAACGCCTGCAAAAGTCAAGCTTGCATAGGCTTATTCGCCTATGGTATAGTGAGGGCTAGCACCGTCATTGCGAGCGACGTGAGGTTTCCAAATGTCCAATCCACAACACATGGCCCCTAGTGGCGATGAAGAACGGGTGATTGAACTCCACTTGCCAAGTCGGCTGGGGTACGAGAAAGTCGCCATGGATACCGCCAGTGCGATGGCGAAACGGATGGGCTTCTCTCATGATCGCGTTGAATCGCTCCGCACTGCGGTCAGCGAAGCAGTGACAAACGCAATTGAACATGGCAATCAACACGATTCAGCAATGAAAGTCGTGGTGGTCTTTACTGGCAGCGATGACGGGTTGATTGTTGATGTGGCTGATCAAGGGCGCAAACTGCTTGATCATACCATCACTGAGCGTACACCCGACATCCACCAAGTATTGCATAGCGACGATAAAGGTGGTTGGGGAATCTGGTTAATTAAAGAACTGATGGATGAAGTCCAGTTTTCGGTCGCTCCATCAGGTGGCAATAAATTACGGATGGTTATCCACCTAGATCGTTGAGTTGAAGAACATGGCGCAAACCCAAGCCACCATCGAACTGATATTTCCCAGCCAGCTTGGCTATGAAAAAATCGCCCGTGAAGCAATTGGTACGCTCGCACGGAATATGGGGTTTGACCCAGAGCGCGTTGAGGATTTACGCACGGCACTAAGCGAGGCCTGTATCAACGCCATCGAGCATGGCAATCAGCGCCAAGTCCAACGCCGAATTCATATCACCTGCACGATTTCTCGCAATCGGCTGGTGCTGGTTATTAGCGATGAAGGTCTTCGTTTTCACCCCTCCCAAGAGATCGAAGCAGCAACCATCGAGCAAAAACTTGCTGGGCTGGCATCGGCGCGAGGGATGGGCTTAATGCTCATTGAACAGCTTGTTGATGAGTGCGGCTTTCTACCGTCGCGTCCCGGACAAGGTAATCGTTTTCGATTAGCAATGTATAATCCACCACGACGGCATGGATCAGCCTCAGCCTAGCGCGATCCTTGGTCAAGGAGTTTTGGACCTATGATTGACGATGAATTGAAAGTTACGACCCGTCAACGCGACGGGATTTGGATTATTGACCTCGAAGGTGATGTAACCACATTTGCCGAAGAGGCCATTACGGGGGCATACGAAGGCGTTACCAAAGAGGGCGCTAAGTATATTATTATCAACTCGCGCCAAAGCGATTATATCAACAGCGCGGGGATTGCTATTTTAATTGGGGTTGTAACTGAGGTCAATCGTCAAGCTCAAAAGCTGGCAATTAGCGGCCTTAGCCCGCACTTCCAAAAGATTTTCCGCATGGTCGGCCTCGCTCAATATGCCGATATCTTCGCCACCGAAGAGGAAGCTATCGCGGCCATGCAACGCCATCAACAAGCTGCCGTCGAATCGGCACAATAATTCAGATTCTCAAGTTACAGCGCCGTTGGAGCAATTCCAACGGCGCTGTTTGTGTTTAATGCACCAGCACTTCAACGTCTGATTGGAATAAGTTTGGCATGACCGCTGATTCAGGCACGCTCACTGGCGCTTCGCTTGCCTCAGCTCGCAACGCCAATTCAATCACTTGCCCTACATGCTCCACCCCATGGAATTGAACCTCAGCCAATACATCCGCCGGAATTTCATCCAAATCGGCCAGATTGCGCTGTGGCAAAATGATTGTGCGAATGCCTGCGCGATGGGCTGCCAAGACTTTTTCGCGTACCCCACCAATTGGCAAGACTTTACCACGCAAAGTAATTTCGCCAGTCATTGCTACATCGTCGCGTAAAACTCGCCCTGTCAGCAACGAAACCAAGGCTGTGGCCATGGCAATCCCCGCCGATGGGCCATCTTTGGGCTGAGCACCAGCCGGAACATGCACATGTAAATCGTAGTGCTGGGCAAAATTTGGATCAATGCCATAGGCTTCGCCCTCAGCCCGCACCCAACTCAGCGCTGCCCGTGCCGATTCTTTCATCACATCGCCAAGCTGGCCACTCAAGGCGAAGTTGCCGCGCCCTGTCATTTTGGTCGCTTCGATGAAGATGATATCGCCGCCAACCGGAGTCCAAACCAAGCCCGTGACAATGCCAGGTCGATCGGTGCGCTCGTGAATTTCCGAGAAGTAACGACGTTTGCCCAAATATTCGCGGGTTTTGGCTGGGTCGAGCACAATTGGCGTGGCAGAACCAAGCGCAACTTGGCGAGCTGCCTTGCGCATTAATGTGCCAATTTGTTGCTCCAAATTTCGCACCCCAGCCTCACGAGTATATTCTTCAATCGCTACCAATAAGGCTTCATGATCAATTTCTACTTCATTTGGCGCTAGGCTATGTTGCTCACGTTGTTCTGGCACCAAATAACGGCTGGCAATTTCATACTTTTCCCGCATGGTATAGCTGCCAAGCTGAATAATCTCCAAACGATCGCGTAATGGCGCTGGGATAGTTTGCAGGGTATTGGCGGTTGCAATAAACATCACAGGCGACAAATCCCACGCCACATCTAAATAATGGTCGCGGAAATTGGTGTTTTGGGCTGGATCAAGCACCTCAAGCATGGCCGAGGTTGGATCGCCACGGTGATCTGAACTCAATTTATCGATTTCGTCGAGCAAAACAACCGGATTGTTCACGCCACTGCGCCGAATCGCTTGGATCAAACTGCCTGGCATTGCGCCGATATAGGTGCGGCGATGGCCGCGAATTTCAGCCTCGTCGTGCACACCGCCCAACGACAAACGCACAAACTCGCGATTCATGGCTTTGGCAATCGAGCGACCAAGGCTAGTTTTGCCCACACCTGGAGGGCCAACGAAACACAGAATCGCCCCACGCCCAGGATCACGCTCTGGCGATCGTTTGCGGCGTAGCTCACGCACCGCTAAATAATCCAAAATCCGCTCTTTGATTTCGTCCAAGCCATAATGATCAGCATCGAGAACTTCGGTAGCCTGAGCCACATCAATCGTGTCGTCGCTGCGTTTTTGCCATGGCAAGGCAATCAGGGTTTCCAAGTAGCCGCGAATCACGCTATATTCAGCCGCCGCCGTTGGCATTTGGCGCAACCGATCAAGCTCGCGCATGGCTTGCTGATGAGCTTCGGCGCTCATGCCAGCCGCCTCAATTTGCTCGGCTAAACGATCAACCTCAACCTCTTGTTCATTATTTTCGCCCAACTCTTTGCGAATTGCTTTGAGCTGTTCGCGCAACACATATTCGCGCTGCGTTTTACTCATTTCATCTTGCACCTGCGATTGAATTTGCTGGCCAATTTGCAACACATTTAATTCGCGGGTCAGCACTTCGTTCAATTTGAGCAATTTTTGCTTGATGCTTGGTTCAGCTAGCACCGCTTGGCGGTCGGTCACGCTCATACGGGCATACGAAGCCACCAAATAGGCCAAACGCCGTGGATCTTCTTCGCTCAACACCGAATTCAATAATTCAGTTGGAAATTGCGGAATCAAGGGAGCAATTTGGCTGGCAATCGTGCCAATCGAGCGCATCAAGGCGGTTACTTCAAGCTGCTCACTCTCAGCCAGCGCATCGGGCATAACCCGAATTTTGGCGCGATAATAGGGTTCGGTCTGAATAATTTCAACAATCTCTATCCGCTCAAGCACCTGCATCGCCGCTCGCAGCGTACCATCGGGCAATTTCATTAATTTATGCACAACCGCAGCGCTGCCAAGCTGATAAAAATCCTCAGGCAGGACAGGGTTAGGTCGTTCATCTTCATTTTTCAGCGCCATCAAGCCCACAATTCGCTGGCCAGCCATCAGATCATCGATCAAACGGATCGACTCAGGCTGACCAATTGCCAATGGCATAATCGTTTGGGGATAGGCGACGGTTCCCAATAACGGCAAAATCGCGATTTCATCTGGAATCGTGGTTGTTCGTTCAACTTCTGACATACAAAACCCCTTGTTAGCACCAATGTAATTTAGACGTTGGTTTGTTCAATCGAGATCCGCCGTGGTTCGGTTTGGGCTGGATGACGCTTGGGCAGCGCGATCAGCAACATTCCATCATCATAACGAGCGCTAATCGCTGCTTCGTCAATTGGCGCACGGATGGCAAACTCTAGCTCAAAATGACCATAATTAATTCCCAATTCGTGAATATGCACGCCGTGGTTGGGGCAATGCTCCTCGCGCTGGCCACTGACATACAAGACACTATCATGCAAGGTCACTTCGATTGCTGCATCGCGCATACCTGCCAACTCGACTTTGATCACAAATTGCTCGGCATACTCATGCACATCGGCGTGTGGTCGCCAAATCAAGACACGGGCGTTGCTGCTCCGCGGCCATGGAGTTTGCCAATCGCGTTCAAAGGCGCTGCCTTGGGTGTGGAGGCGCGGCAATTGGCGCACCACAAGAAACTTAGCCATCGAATTTGAACCTCCACTAAAAAAAACTGCTAGAAAAAGCATAGCACTACTCCATTAACAGCGTAGTGACGCTGCGTTGGTAAAGTGTTAATCTTGTAATCCCATCGTGAAGGTCTATAATTTATGCAGCGGCAGACCTTCATCGCACACAAAGGACAGGCATTTTCATGACTTGGCAGGTTGATTTCACACCTTCAGACCACACCTTGCACGACTTACTGCGCCAAAATCGCCTTGAATCAGCCTATGCATTGGGAGATTTACAGCCACCCTTCCGCGAACGCTCACAATTCAGTCTGGCCCAAAATGGCTCAAACTGGGCGATTTTGCTCTGGTATCGCACCAGCACCTTTACTGCATTGTTGCCTTTTGGCGCTGCCGATGGGATTAAAGCGATTCTCGAAGCCCAAAGTAGTTGGCCAAAAGCCTGCATTGTGGCGAATATGGACGATCAGTATCGCCAAGTGTTGGGTCAACGCTATCGCTTCAGCAACGAACAACCAATGATTCGGATTGCAATCGAGGCTGGTCAACTACAAGCGCAGTCCAATGGCACCCAAATCGAGCAACTTGAAGATCAACATTTGGGCGAGCTTTCGGCCTTTTACACCATGAACGACGTACCAACATTTAGCCCTGATCAGTTGCATAACGGCTTATACTATGGCGTGCGACGGCATGGGGCGCTCGTTGCGGTTGGCGGAACTCATCTGATCAATCAACGCGATCAGCTTGCAACGATTGGCAATGTCTATACCGACCCAGCATTGCGCGGCAATGGCTATGTACGCACGATCATCGCCAAACTAACTCAAAGTTTGTTTGATCAAGGCTGCACGAACATCATTCACGATGTCAAAAGCAACGATTTTGCCACCCGCCAAATCTATGAGCCGCTTGGCTATCGTCAAGTTGGCAGTTTTTGGGAAGGAACCGCACGGTTAAGATGAAACGCGAAGAACGTAAAATTATTGCCCAACGCACCCTCGATGCACTAGCTGAGGGTGGTTATGTTAACGCAGCAGGTCAAGCGGTCGATATTCGGGCTGCGCAACATGCCGCCGAACAAGCCAGCACGATCATCTGGCCTGATACAGCCTTGGCGGAGGCTCGCAATGCCAGCCAACAACCAAGCATTAACGTCTATGCAGCCACAACTTTAGCCGCAGCCCAAAGCCATGCCCAAACTGGCCAACGGGTGGCAATCTTAAATTTTGCTTCGGCCAAAAATCCAGGTGGTGGTTTTCTAGGTGGTAGCCAAGCCCAAGAGGAAAGTATCGCCCGTTCGTCGGGCTTGTATCCCTGTTTAACTCGTTGTAGCGAGTTTTATCGCTTTCACAAGCAGCAAAACGATTTATGCTACTCCGACGCGCTGATTTGGTCGCCCCAAGTGCCAGTGCTGTGCGACGATGCAGGTAATTGGCTAGAGCAGCCGTATTTGGTCGATGTGGTAACGATGGCGGCGGTCAATGCGGGAGCGATTCGCCAAAATCATACTGGCCAAAGTAGCGAGGTTGAACCAGCCATGCGCCAGCGCATGCAACGGCTGCTAGCATTTTGTGCCAGCCAACCAATCGAACGCCTCATTTTGGGTGCTTGGGGCTGTGGAGTGTTCGGCAATGATCCAGCAATGATTGCCAAGTTGTTCAAAGCGATTATTGGGCAACAAGCCTGGCCGTTTGCCCAAATTGATTTTGCAATTTATGATCCAAGCCCACGTCGAGCCACCGTCGCACTATTTGCCGCTATCTTTAACGATTAATTATCGCTCTTTTACCGATTTTCGGCGGTGTACTGAAAAACATAAAAGCCCCTCGCCCACCGCAGTGGACGAGGGGTTGGAGTGAGGGGTAATTAATCCTTGGTTTGAGCAATTCGATGAGGAGCGAGCAAGGTGGTTACGCCAAACGCGCAACAGGCAAGCATCAAACGACTCAACCAAGGGCATTTGTTTAACGTTCCGTCCAGCGAATATCAAACACACAATAGGGATGGCCATCACGCATACAGGGTTCGTGAGTGATTCGCACATCACGTGCCCCTAAACCTTGCAAAACCCCTTCCATCGCCGCCTGCTCAAACATACAATTGTACGGTTGTTGAACTTCGACCCGCGCATGATAGGCCGCGACAATCGTTGTGCGCCATTCGCCGCTTGAGCCACGGGTTGCTGTACGCCAAACATCGGGCATGGCCACCAACATCGAGGTTGGGGTATTCAGCCCCATCTCGCGAAACTGAACTGCTAGCGAATAATAAATGCCACGACCAATTTCCATCATCAAGGCTGGATCACGATCCTCAAAATAGTTAATCATGGTTTCAAAAAGCTGACCATGATACCATTTTTCGGGATTCAGTTGATCGAGCACATTCAGGATTTCTGGCGGGCATTCATCGGCAGCAACCATCCCCAACATTAAATAGGCGCTGCCTAAGCTTAATGGTTCGCCCTCGCGGTGATCGATCCCAGGATCAGCAAATTCTTCCACCACTAATGGGGCTGATCGCGCAAAGCGATACACATGCCCTCCTTTACTCAATAAAACCTAGCTGGACACCTTCAACCTTTTCCCCACAATCAATGAGGCCCATTGTCAGGCTATTCTTGGCGGGGGTCAGGTAAAAGTTCATCACGAATTTGGACCTGATCGCCAACAATGGTGACCGGCAACTCACCAAGGCGCAACCGCCGACTCTCGCTAATTAATAATCCTCGTTCATCATACACCCGATCTGAGCATTGATCACGATATGTTTGGTCGGATTGTTGATAGAGCACAATACAACCGCTCAAACTATCCCAAGCCAAGAAAACGCGCCATTGATCGGTGCTCAAGCGCGTAACCAACAAGGGGTCATCGCTAACTTCAGGACGACTAACGATGGTTTTCGAGGCGACCAGTTGCTTAACCGAAACCTGAATCGTTTGACCAATTGGAAATTGGCTAACTGGACCAATACTATATTCACGTGGCGGCGGGCTAATGATATAGATAAATAATGCCCCACAAAACAGGGTTGCCAAGCTCATTACTACCATCAACAAGCGGGTCGCCCGTTTGCGCGAACGCTCAATTCGCTCAATTTCATAAGGATCAAGCATGCTCATTGGGAAATTCCTCGTGCCACAATCAACATTCGTTCCGATTCACTGGTATATGGGTCAAGCTCATACGAACCATAGACCGCCTGCAACTCAAAGCCGCAACGGGCCAGCAGATGTTCGGCCTCGTAGCGATAAAGCCAGCGCATGCCAAAGGGCAACACACAGCGGCGCACCTGGCCATCGGGCTGGATTTCATCGTAGCAGAACTGGACATGTTGATGCTGTGCCGCTAAATCAACGCTGCGATAGACAAATTTTTGCACCAAATTGCCGTTGCTCACATGAAAGCTTTTATCGAGCACCATCAAACCATCAACCGCGCTGAGTTGGCTTGGCTCAGGATTAAACAAATCAAGCAGCAACAGGCCATTAGGTTTGAGATGACGATGGATACAGCGCAAAGCAGCGATTTGGGCTTGGGTGGTTTCCAAATGCATAAACGAATTAATCGCCACAAATGCCATACCAAACTGCTGCTCAAGCTGAAAATTGGTTGCATCGGCAACCACAAATTCAAGCTGATCCGCGACGTTTGCCGCTAATGCAGCAGCTTGAGCGCGTTCGATCATGGCTGGCGCAATATCGATGCCGACCAACTTTAGTTTAGCCTGCGCCAGCGGAATTGCCGCCCGACCTGTGCCACACATCACTTCTAAAATGCTGCCACCAGCCATCCGAGCATGCTCACGGTAAAACAACAGATCATCCTGAAAATCGCCATAATCGGCATCATAATAAGGTACAAACTGATCAAACATCCAAGTTCCTTACATAGCAACGCCATGGTTGTGCAAACACCGCGCAGCGAACCATGGCATTACCGAGTAGATTTAGCGTAATGTAATTGTTTTAGAAATCCCGCCGCTGGTTGGTCGCCAGACCAACTTGATCGACTGAAACTCACCAGTATTGGTTCGTGCAAGCACCGTGCCCGCGTGGCTAGCATTCGCCGGAATTGTCAGGGTATTCATCAAAGGCGAATTTGAAGCAATCGGAAACGATCCAAGGTTAGTCTGAATTGTAAAATCGGCAGCCCGAAAGGTTAACGGTTGATTGGAAGGATTTTGCAATACGAGATTGATCGTCACCTGCTTACCATCACTGGCAATCACCGTTTCACCGATCGTCAAGAAATAGCTACGCGATTCATGAATGCTACCACTTGCCACAGGCTGGGTTGGTTGCGGCTGCGGCGCTTGGCCAGAATCAGTAATTACTTCAACCACTGGCGTGGGCACATTGGCATTCCAACCAATTAAGGCCTGACTCGTTGCTCGCTCGCTAGCACTAATTTCATCGCTACCACGCAAGCCACCAAGCCGCCCAGCTAAAGCCGAACGCACCAGATTAAACCCACCGATCAGCAATACTAAAAGAATAGCAGAAATTATCAATTCGCTTCTGGTGGGCAACACTGAGCGCTTTTTGGGGCCTTTAGCAATGGCTGGCCGCAACGAACCAACCAGATCATTATTATAGTTAACGGCGTTTGTTGGCTCAGGCGTTGGCTTGGTTTCGGCAACTGTTGCCTGCACTGCTGGAGTTTCGAGCGTTTGGGCAGGGATCGGCGCAGGGGTTGCACTAGCCAGCGTGCCAAATTCTTGGCTGATCGGCGAAGCAGGTGAGTTTACTTCAAAATTTGGGCGTGGTTGCAACAAACTAGCATTGCCTGCTGCGCGGGCTGGCGGCGGCGAAAAACTAGCTTTAGCCGGAGCCGCCGTACTCGTCTGACCCAAATTCGCAAAGTCTATCTGAGTTGGCTTAAGCAGATCAAGCCCGCGTTTGGCAGCAGCATTGGCTGGATTAATTGCTAAAACTTGCTGTAAGGCGGCAATTTTCTCGCCATTGGTGGCTTCAACCGCGCTCAGCCAGAGCCACGCTTGCTCATTTTGAGGGTCAGCAGTAATGGCCTGACGCAGCACCAGTCGTGCCTCGGCATGGTTGCCAGCACGAGCCGCCTGCACGCCTTGTTGAATTAATTGTTGAACAGTTGATGACATACAACTCCTACGGTTGGGGCTTCGCACGCACAATTAGGCGATGCGAATACACACCGATCGGCACACAGGTAATTAGCGTCACCGTTTCTTCAGCGGTTGGCTCCATTACCCATGTTTGGTCGGGGGTCACAGTACTTATGTCAGTTACTTGGTAGCGGTGTTCTACCCCATCAACAGTCAGGATCAAGCGATCGCCGACGACTGCATTCGGTAACTGACTGAAGATAATACCATGATAGCCGACATGACCTGCTAGTACTATATTCCCAGCCGTTGTTGGAAAACTTGCCACTGGCCAATAATGGGCCGCAGCATCGGTTGGTACGTCCCATGTTCCCAACGAAAAACCTGCTTCAACAATCGTACTATCAAGCCCAATTCGTGGAATGCTGATACGAGTTGGCCGTAATGCTTGCCACGCTGCATCAGCATTATTGACTTTGCGGGTAGCCCATTCCGGCGCAGCCTTAGTAGCATTCAAATATTGGCGACCTAAATGGCCCAACGAGACTTGAAAAGCTGCTGGCAATTCAGGGTGATATTCAAAGCGTGTGCGCTCAAAATATTGCACCGTATAAATTTGGCCATCTTGTTGATTGCGCTCGAGAAATTCTTCCGATAACGGATAGCCAAACGCTTGCAACCCACCGTTGCGCTCCCAATACTGGCGAAACAGCCCACCTAGGGTATGCCCCGATTCAGGGAAGAAGATTTGACCAGGATAGGCGGCTTCGCTGCGCGGCGTGAAGGCTGGATGTTTAGCTGAGCCTTCGGCTGCCCAATGCCCCAGATGGCCGGCTAGCGTCCAGCCAATGGTTGCATGCCACTCCAGCCGCGCTCGCTCAAAATATTGTACTGGACGACCATTTTCAACGAACACTTCAGTAATTGGATAGCCAAAAATTGGCAAGCCACCATTGCGCTCCCAAAATAGCCGAAAATTATAGGCCAAACTATGGCCAGTTTCGGCAAAGTAGCGCGGCTGTCCCGCCGCAGTTTCGGCTGAGCCAGCACTTACGGTAGCTACCAACAGGCCAACAATCACCAAATAGGCTCGTAGTCGTCGCAGCATCGGCGCACCTTATCCTACTAAACGCGCTTCGGGGCCAGCACCATTAACGATCGTCCACTGGACTGCATCCAACTCGCAGAGCCGTGCCTCAACTTCGGGAGCATCCTTGGCTTCGCAAATCACATGCACATTCGGGCCAGCATCAATCGTCCAATAGCTTTGTAGATTGTCTTGGGCACGCCAACGTTGCACCGCTTGCATCACCGCTAAGGTACCAGGCAACCAATACATCGTTGACGGTTGGGCAGTCATAGCGATCACATGCATCGACATGGCATCAGCTTCCGAGGCTCGCCCCAAGCGCTCAATATCACGTTCAAGAATACCTTGGCGTACATCGGCCAAACGTTGCTCAATGCCTTCCAAGCGTACCGAAAAATAAGGGCTGGTCGTGGCAACACTATGGCCGCTGGTTGAAGCCACATGCTTGGCCTCAGTGCTAATCACTGCCACAATATCGACCAAATTCCAGTGCTCAGGTGGGGCAATTTGGGCTGCATATGAGCCAGCATGCGTGCCATCGTTGTACCATTCAACAAAACCAGCCGGAATCGAGCGGCAGGCCGAGCCTGAGCCAGAAAGTCGGGTCAAGCGTGATAGTTCGGCTTCATCAAGCTCCAAACGAAAAGCTGAGGCCGCCGCCCGAGTCAACGCCGCAAACGCTGCCGCCGACGAAGCGATGCCAGCATCAGAAGGAAAATTATTGCGCGAACGCACTTCAACCCGCTCGGTGACCCCAGCCAATTGACGCAACCGCTCAATCTGCTGAATCACCCGCTCAAATTGACGACCTTTGGCCTGAACTTCTTCGCCACCGCTTAAGGCTAGCCACACGCTATCGTCCACGGCTTCGGGCAAACATTGTACGGTTGTCTCGGTTAGACAGCCATCAAGATTCATGGAGATCGAGCCATTGGTTGGAAGCGTCAGTTGCGAGTCGTGCTGGCCCCAATACTTGATAAACGCAATGTTGGCGCAAGCCACTGCCGTTGCCGCATGCGAAAGCTGTTTCATACCATTCCTCACGTACAAATAAACAAATTCAGTAGTCGTATTGTAGCAGATCCCTAGGCCAATTTAGGCTGGTGTACAGACCACACAGCCTTGCTTTGTCAGGTGTTGGGCTGGCAGCCAGCGCTGGCATTGCTCGCAACAACCACTTAATTTAATTGGCTCAGTGCTGGTCGTTGGCAATTGGGTCAAGCCTAAGGCAGTGCGTAATTCTTCATACTCACGCGTCGCTACTAAAACCGCCCGATCAACCCGCTCACCACTAAATTCGAGGGTCAATACCATTCCAGCCAATAAATTATGGCGCTCAGGAATGTTCTCCAAGGCTTTGGCATCGATCACCAATGGTCGCCAATCGTTGTGATCAGCAATCGCCATAACATCGAGGGTTACGGTATCGCCACCAAAAAAACCACCATAATTGTGAACTTCGCTCACTTCAAAAAGCTCAGACATCATTGTCCTCAACTAAATGTAGGGTTGATATTTGTTGAATTTGCTGGATGGAATAAAACTTATTCGCCACCCTTCCGTCCCTCCGCCGGAGGGAAACGCAGGGGGCTTTAATCCCCCTGCACCCCC
>NZ_DOPT01000099.1:31946-49426 GCF_003512625.1 Herpetosiphon sp.
TAATCCCCCTGCACCCCCTAAATATAGATCTCGTGATCGTCACTACATCCAAAGTTACAGCAGTCCCAAGCTGCGCTTAGGCTTGAGTACTCAGCACTGCTTCAATACTGTAGGCTTGCACTAATTGCGAAATATGCCGCAAGCTCAATGGGGCCACTGGCACAGCCTGAACTTGCTCACGCACCGCATCATAGGTGGCTTGGCTGACCAAAATTTGGTTGGGCAACGCGGCACTACACAAGCGGGCTGCTAAATTCATATCCGAGCCAATCGCGGTGTAATTCATCATTTGCGACGAGCCGATATTGCCCACGACCACCTCGCCTGAGGCAATCCCAATGCCAATTGCCACTGCTGGCAAGCCTTGCTTCTGCCATTCGGTCATCAATTCGTTATGACGGGCCTGCATCAACAAGCCAGTTTGCACCGCCAACAAAGGGTGTTGCTCATAGGGCAAGGGCGCACCAAAAAAGGCCACAATTTCATCGCCCACAAATTTATCGACCGTGCCACCTGCATTGCGAATAATCGTGGTCATGGCCGAGAGATGTTCGTTGAGCATGCGAGCAACCACATCGGCAGGCAATTGTTCGGAAACCGTGGTAAAGCCGCGCATATCGGAAAAAAGCATCGATAATTGTTGACGATGCACATTCAGATAATCATTGCCAGGCGTGCGCAACATCAAATCGACTACATCGGGGCTGACATAGCGGGCAAACGTTTCGCGAATATGGCGTTGTTGGCGATCTTCAAACAGCGCCGTATCCATTTGCGAAGCAATTGCGTTCAGCATTTTAACTTCGTGAATGCTAAAACCACGTGTGCCTGGCGGATTCGCCCCACCAAAAACCCCAATAATTTGATTTTTCAAAATCAAGGGCACGCCGATATAGGCTCCAATTGTTTGATCGATCTGTTCGCGGCGCACCAATTTGCCTTGATCAACGGTTTGGCGGGCCAAATCGCGCAAGACTTGCGACACTTCAGTGCACGGGTCGGCCACATCAGCGTGCGAAGCGGCACGAAATTCAAGCTCATGCTCCTCGGCGGTGTAGAGCATAATAAAGCTCCAAGCAGCGCCAATCGTCTCGGAGAGCAAGCCCAATGCTGCTCCCAAACCTTGATCGAAATCGGGCGTGGCATCGATCAAGCGATCCAAACGATAGATCGTTTCGAGTTCGCGGTTGCGCGATTGCACTTGTTGGAATAGGCGCAAGCCAGCCATGGCCGAATCGATTTGCGAACACATAGCATCCATCAAACGCCGATTATCAGCCGACCAATGGTGATCAGCCGAGCCAAGCACCAACACACCCAGCCGCTCACCCTTAACCGAGAGCGAACGCACAATAATTTCTGAATCGCCCTCTTGCAAGGTTGAGGTTTCGCCGCCAGCCAACGCATTAGTCAGGGCCAGCATCAAACTAGCAGCATCCTGTGGCCGCCAGCGTTCAATTGTAATATTTTGGGCGGGGCAATCTTCCAAATCAAGGGTAATTAATTGCAGCAAATCGGGCTGCAACACCCCACGAATAATTGCGGCACAGCCAGTTAAAAAGGTTTCGGTCGAGTCGGTTGTATCGCGGAGCGCATCGAGGTCGTAGATCGCCCGTAGCTCTCGATGGCATAACGAGAGTTCATGGTGTAGTTGTTCGGGCATACGCGCAGCACCTCCTTGAGCCAGCAAAACGTGGATTAACAACGCCAGTATAGCATGAACTGCCAGCGCCGGAATAGCACAAAAAAGGGCGACAGCACCACACTGTCACCCCTTGAAGCCCAATACCTATGCAGTTTTAGTTGACATCCCAGACAATTTCGCCACGCAAGACACGGGCAATTTGTTCGGGGAAATTTTTGACCGAAATGGGCTTGGCAATAAAGCCATCGAAGCCCGAAACGCGAGCGCGTTCAGCTTCATCACGCGAACCATTGGCGGTCATAGCCACAATTTTGGTGCGTTTAAGCTCAGGCAAGGCCCGCAACTTTTGAAACACAATATGGCCATTTTCCCGTGGGATGCGAATATCCAGCAGAATGAGGTCGAGAAAGCTCAATGTAGGGTTTTGACGTACTTGCGGCGAGTTTAACCAACTGAAGAAGGCATCTCCTGACGGACGCGCGTTGCAGTAGGCAACACCGATCTGCTCGCGCAGAATCCGTAACGTCAAATTCATGCTGTCAACGTTATCTTCGATTACCATCACTTTTGCACGGCTTGCGACGACGATAGGCGAAGCGCTCGGTCGAACAACCGGATACATGGACTTTCTCCAAAACGAACACAATAACCCTTACTACGCAGCAGCCGTCGATGCACGGTTGGTTATCGCTCGTGACATTGCTCGATAACAGTCATCCTAGAGGCTAGTCCTTTTGGGTCATCGAGCTAGTACCCAAAGAACTGTTGTATTGTACTTGAATTTCAAGGCTCAAATATCAAGTTTTGGTTAAGAAATTGCGCCAACAAATGAGCGTATGCTCATCCAAAACGAGTGCTTGTAGCAGAGCAAACGGCAGGTTATGCTGGCAGTGGTGCTGGCTCTGCGGCTGCTTCCCCATTGGGATTATGAGCCAGCGTTGCAGCAACACAATTGCCTGATTTGTGTTGCTAGTGTACCGTATAGCACAGGATGTCGCCCATCCACTGTTAACCTGATTTCGCAACCAAACAGGTACAACCAACCCAAGGAGTCGCTCGCGTTTATGCCAGAAGCACGATCATTTGGTCAACAATTGCGCGACTATCGCCATCAACGCCAACTCACTCAAGCGGCTTTGGCCGAGGAAGTTGGCTGCGCCATCGAGAGTATTCGCAAAATGGAGGCTAATCGCCAGCGACCATCACGCAGTTTGGCGGCTCGTTTAGCCAGAATTTTGCAGTTATCAGCCGAGCAAAGCCAGATTTTTTGCGACCAAGCCCGAACGGTTGGCACTGATAGCGCCAATTCAGCGCCAAAACCAAGTGGCTTGCCATTAACGGCGACCAAGCTGATCAATCGCCAAACTGAGCTGGCAACGCTACAAAACTATCTCAACGCTGAGCATATTCGGATGATTACGCTGACTGGCCCAGGTGGCGTAGGCAAAACCCGCCTTGCGCTGCAAATTGCCCAGCATAGTCACAAGCATTTCCCCGATGGGGTGTATTTTGTCGATTTAGCTCAAGCAAGCAGCTTGGCGGATATTGGTTTAGCCCTCAGTCAAACGCTCAATCTGCCCAGTAGCAAATACGCTTGGCAACGCCACATTCAATTGCACTATCAACAAGCCCGCATCTTGTTGATTCTCGATAATGTTGAGCAATTGGTCAGCGCTGCCGAGCATTTCCGTGGTTTGCTTGACCATACCAGCCAGCTCAAATTGCTCTTGACCAGTCGCACGCTGTTGCATTGCGCTGGTGAATATGCGATTCCGCTGACACCGCTGCGCTTGCCAACTGCCGAGGCCAGCCTTAACGAGCTTAAAACCAATCCCGCCGTTCAGCTTTTTGTCCAACGAGCGCAAACGCTCAACCCACAGTTTGCCCTGACCAACCACAACGCCGAAGCAATCAAACAGCTTTGTTGGCAAGTTGATGGCTTGCCTTTGGCCTTGGAATTGGCGGCGGCTCGCACCCGTTTGCTCACGCCTGAAGCCTTGTTGGCTTATTTGCAACCGCCCTTGGCCTTGCTCAGCACCAATGATCCAACGGCTCCAGCTCGCCACCAAAGTATGTACAACGCCATTAATTGGAGCTATCAGCAAATTTCGCCCAAGCAGCAACAGCTTTTGCGCCAACTAGCAATTTTTCAGGCTGGATGTACTTTGGATGCAATTCAGGCTATCGTGCCAAACAATAATCAGCTTGATCTGCTTGAACAATTGGCAGGCTTAATTGACCATAGTTTGCTGAACATGCAGGCTGAAGCTGAACAGCCGCAACGTTTTAGCATGCTCAGTTTGATCCACGAATTTGCCGCGCAGCAATTGGCCGAACAAGCCGAATTTCCCGAACTCGCCCAACAGCATCTCAATTATTATGTCATGTACTGCGAATCGCTCAGCCAACAAGTTTTCACGGCACGCCAAGCGCTTTTATCGGAGCGCGAGAATATTCGGGCTGCAATTAACTGGGCAATCAGTACTCAGAATTGGGTTGCAGCCAGCAGTTGCATTTTGCCCTTGGCCGAATTTTGGTATCGTTATGGAGCCGCTGAAGAGTTACAAACGTGGCTGGCTTGGCTCCGCAGCCAACCAATTGATTTAGCAACTCAAGCCCGTTGCAACGAAATGCAGGGCTATATTGCAGCCTTTTTGCAAAGCCAATATCGCGCTGGTCAGGCGTGGTATCAACAAGCGTTGGCGCAACGCCAAGCCCTGCAACAAGCGGCGGCCATCGCCGACAATCTCGCCAAATTGGGCGAAGTTGCGATGGAGCAAGGCCATTATGCCCAAGCGCTTGAACGCTATCGCCACGCTTGTAGCATGCATGAACAACTTGGCGATCAAGCTTCAGTGTTTGCCATGCACGATTGCCAAGCTATGGTCTTGCTGCGTCAAGGTCAATTTGGCCATGCCCAACAGCTGTTACAACAAAGCTTAGATTATTGGCAGCAACAACAGATTTTGCCCAGCCTTGCATTTAGCCTGAATTACCTTGGGATGATTGCCTTTTATCAAATGCGCTTGAGCAAAGCCCAACAGGCGCATGAGCAAGCCTTGGCAATTTGGCAAACCCTCGATGATCAACGCGGGATTGCCTCAGCCTTGAATGCTTTGGCTCCAGTCTTGTTGCACCAAAACCAAACCGCTGCTGCACTGGCAGCAATCAAGCAAAGCTTGCAAATTCGCTGGAGCCTGCACGATTACGATGGCCTCGCTTGGAATTTAGAGCGGTTTGGTGAAATTTTGAGCAAAGTGCATCAAGCTGAATTGGCGATGCAATGTTGGAGCAAAGCCAAGCAACTCCGCGATGAACTAGCCTTGCCCTTGTTTGAGGCCGAACAAAAACGTTTGCAAATCTACATTAGGCAAACTAAGCAACAATTAACCTCCGCTCAAGTGCAACAGCTTTGGTTGAGCGGCCACAAGGTAGCGTTAGCGCAGCTAATTCAAACCCTCTTAATCACTTAATACCGCTTATAGGGTTAGGTGCGGTCTGATAGTTTAGGATGCCTGCGTAGATGCAAGGATATGAACCAATCGTTAGTCGATTTGCTCATTAATGCTTCAGCCGCGGATCGAGGGCATCGCGCAAACCATCGCCAAGCAAATTAAAACCCAACACAGTCAGCATAATCGCAATCCCGGGAAACAAGGCATACCACCATTGGCCAGTGCCCACATATTCACGGGCGGTCGAAAGCATCGAACCCCATTCAGGCCGTGGTGGTTGTGCGCCCAGCCCCAAAAATCCCAAGGCTGCTACACTAGTAATCGATGAGGCCACACTCAAGGTCATTTGCACCAAAATTGGGGTTAAGCTATTGGGCAAAATATGCCGCATCAACATACGCATTCGGCTCACCCCAACCGCCTCGGCAGCATGAATATACTCTTGATTGCGCACACTCAACACCGCTGCACGGGCAATCCGCCCAAAAATTGGAATTTCGACGACTGCTACCGCCAACATTGCATTGAACAACGGTGGGTCAAAAATCGTTTGCAAAATTGGCAGTTCGGTAATTTGTTGGCTAAATTTATACGAAAACGATTCACGGTTATTGCTAATCGCGGTCAAAGCAATCGCGAGGAGAATTGAGGGAAACGCCAGCAAAATGTCCATCAGCCAGGTGGCAATGGTGTCAATAATGCCGCCGAAAAAGCCCGAAATTAAGCCTAGCAACGAGCCAAAAATTACCGCCAATATCACCGCAAATGTGCCCACCGTTAGCGAAATCGGCGCACCATGCAACACCCGAATAAAGATATCGCGACCTAATTGATCGGTGCCGAATGGCCGTTCAAATCTGCCCCACGGAATATCTTTGCGGGCTTTGTCGATGCTTTTGCTAGCAGCATCGGCCCGTTCTTCGGCGGTCATCAACCATGATGGCGGTTGGAGTTTGTTGGCGGTATCACGGTTGAGCGTCTGATCAAGCGGTTGTACCAAGGGCGTGATAATTGCAACTGCAAACAGAAAAGCACAAATCAGCATTCCCAAACGGCCAACCGTGCTACTAAACAGCCGCCGCCGAGCATCACTCCAGAGCGAACGCGGCTTGCGCGAAAGTAACGCTTGATCGCTCGTTGGTTTCTTGGTGATAGTTGGTTCTGTTGTCGCCATAATCAACCTTTACAAACAAGTTGCATCCACAAACGCCGAGCAGCGTTACTTATATTGAATTCGGGGATCAAAGAAGCGGTAGGAAATATCGACCAAGGTATTGATCAACACAAATACCAATGAGACAAACATCACGCCGCTTTGCACCACCGGATAATCGCGGGCTAAAATGCCATCAAGCAGCCAGCGCCCAATTCCTGGCCATGAAAATACCGTTTCCGTCAACACAGCGCCGCCCAGCAAAAAGCCCAATTGCAGCCCGATTACCGTAATCACTGGAATTAAGGCATTGCGCAAGCCGTGGCGCAAAATCGTAATCCGCGCCGATAAGCCTTTGGCACGAGCAGTGCGAATGTAATCTTGATACAGCACTTCGAGCATGGCCGAACGCGTCATGCGGGCGATGCTAGCAAGCGGTACAGTCGCCAAAGCCAGGCTGGGCATAATTAAATGTTTAAAGGCGTTCATGGTAATGTCAAATCGCCCAAGCAACAGGCCATCAAGCAAATACAGGCCCGTAATTGGCTCGAACGAGCCTTGCAAGCTAGTATCAAGCCGCAAACTTGGGTCAAGCCATTTGAGTTTGACTGAAAAGAGGTATTGCATCATCAAACCCAACCAGAAGATCGGGATTGAAACACCGAGCAAGGCTACAATCATACTGCTGGCATCGAGCCAAGAGCCACGTTTGGTAGCCGAGACCACACCTGTGGTCACGCCAACCACCACTGCAATCAACAAAGCACTGAGTGCTAACTCGATCGTCGCAGGGAAACGCTGCTTTAATTCTTTGGAAATCGCTTGGCGGGTTTTGATCGAATCACCAAAATCGCCAGTAGCAAAATTGGTGATATAGGTCACATATTGGCTTTCGAAGATATTGCCGCCCTCAAAATTGAGAAACAAGGGGCGATCAAGTTTGAGTTTGGTGCGCAGGGCGGCGCGTTGTTCGGGGGTTGAGCGTTCACCGAGAATGATAATCGCCGGATCACCGGGGATGGTTCGGAGCAGGGTAAAAACCAGGAGCGAAATGCCAAGCAGGACGGGAATAATGCCAAGCAGCCGACGAAAAATATACCCAACCATGCATTCTTCCTTACTATACGCCGCTTGTTAGAATTAAGTGCTAACAAGCGGCGTAGGCTCGGCTATTGGTTATTTCGTGATTGAGATCGGTGCGAATGATTCGCCACCAGTTGGATTTGGCACCCAGCCTTGCAAGGCTTTTTTAGCAGCCAATACGGGTGGAGCATGCACGATCGGAATCCGTGGCAAATCGGTGTTAATCAACTTGCCAGCTTCTTGGAACAGCCGAATTGACTCGGCGGGCGAGGAAGCGCCACCAGCATCGGCCAGCAATTGCCAAACTTTCTCGTTAGTATAACCAGCTTCGTCGGCGTTGCCTGGGCCAAAGTGAGTGAACAAGAAGTTGTTAGGGTCGCCATAGTCGCCCGTCCAACCCAACATCACCATCCCGTTTTTCAGGCCAGCATCCCAGTTATCGAGATACACGCCCCAATCTTCGGTCTTGAGTTCAACCTTGATCCCAACGTCGGAAAGTTGGGCGGCGTAGAGTTCAGCCACTGACTTAGCATCGGGGTAGTAAGGCCGTGAAACCGGCATATACCACAATTCCAAGGGCAATTCAGTTCCATCGGTCAAGACCATGGTGCTAAAGCCATCGGCATAGCCAGCTTCGGCCAACAAGGCTTTGGCTTTTTCTGGATCATAAGCATATGGTTCGAGGTCAGTCGCCCGATATTCAGCCAATCCATCGGGCAAGAAGTCGTCGGCAATTGAGCCAACGCCGCCATACGAGGCATCAAGAATTTCTTGCTTGTTGATGGCATAGGCAACCGCCTGACGAACCCGCACATCGTCAAAAGGCTTGTTGTTCATGTTCAACGACAAGTAGGCAATGTTGAATGGAGTCAAATCAACCACTTGCAAATCGGCGCTTGAAGCAATTTTATCGCGGCTATCAGCGCTCAAGTTGATTGTGAAATCAATTGTGCCAGCTTCAAGCTCGGCCAAACGTTGGGGTGCTTCGGCGATAAAGCGCACAACCACACCTGGCATTTTGGCCTTGTCGCCCCAATAATCTTCGTTGCGCACCAAGGTGATGCTTTGACCAGCATCCCAGCGCTCAAACTTGAAGGGGCCAGTCCCAACGCCACCAACTTCTGGTGAGCCATATTTTTCTTTGGCAGCCTTGACTGCTTCGGGCGATGAAATTCCGAAGTAGGAAGCGGCCAAATAGCTTGGCAACAACGGCACAGGCCGCGTCAAAACAAACTTAACCGTGGTTGGATCAACTGCCATAATTTCTTTGAAGGCACTGTTGGGGTCGCCAGCATAGCCACCAAAAATATCGGGCACGATGTTGTATTGCTTGCCTTCGGCACGGAAGCCAAACTCAAAATCAGGCACAAACAAGCGCTGGAAGTTGAAAACTACTGCATCAGCGTTGAAGTCGGTGCCATCAGAGAATTTAACCCCTTCGCGCAGGGTAAACGTCCACTCGGTTGCATCGGCGTTTGGCTCCCACTTGGTCGCCAATTCGGGCACAACTTCCAACGTACCAGCCTTGAAACCCAACAACGATTCTTGGATTTGGCGGGTTACAATCAAGGCAGTACCCGTGGTCGTATCCATCGAATCGAGTGAATCGGGTTCGCCCGAACCACCAAATACCAGATACTTATCAGCATCGCCCATGGTTGGTTCTTCGGTTGCAGCAGCGGCGTCGGTTGGTGTGGCTGCAGCGGTGTCATCTGTAGGAGCGGTAGTTGGGGCAGCAGTGGGTTCGCCACCAGTAGCGGGAGTTGAGCCAACAGTTGCGGTTGGAGCGGCGGTTTCGCCACAGGCAGCTATCAACGGTATCATCAATACCAAGAGCAATAGCCAGCCAATCGAACGCTTACCTGGTTTACGGAAAGACATGAGACCTCCTTAAGCTATGCGTTCCTAAGATAGTCTTACTCTCGTCATCTCCACTGATACAGAGCGGTGCGGTTATCGTATTATAGGGCAAAATTCATGTGAGGTAAAATCTCGTTAACTTAATTGAGCCAAAGCTAGGTGCTGATTGTACTGATTATTAAGCCGTTAACCAACGAAAATCCCTGTCTCAACCACATGAAACAGGGATTTGTGCGAGGATTGCTTGGCGCTCATTATTCGTGGCGCAAGGCATCAATTGGGTTCAATTTGGCGGCCCGTTGAGCAGGGTAAATTCCAAAGAACAAGCCAACCCCCAGCGAGAAGCCGATCGCGACTCCGACAGTTTGCAGATCAATCGGCGCATCGAGCAAGCCCATTTGGGTTACGACAATTGGAATAATGCTGCCAAGCATCAGGCCAATCATACCGCCGGTCATACTCAGCACCGCCGCCTCAACCACAAATTGCATCAAAATATGATGGCTACGTGCGCCGACAGCCTTGCGCAAACCAATTTCTCGAGTACGCTCGGTCACACTCACCAGCATAATATTCATAATCCCAATTCCGCCAACCAGCAGCGAAATCCCCGCTACCGCCGCCAGAAAGAGGGTCATCATTGAGGTGATCGTGGTCAGCGTGCCCAAAATTTCGGCTTGGTTGATTACATTAAAATCATCGGCGCTACCATCAAGTTTGAGATGATGGCGCTCACGCAGCAACATGCTTACCCGCGATTGCAGCGCATCAAGATCGCTAGCATTAATCGCCGAAAGCGTAATCGAGCCAACTCGATAGCCATTGCCATCAGGAGTGCGGGCGTTAAACAGGCGTTTTTGGGCCGTGGTAATCGGAATATAAGCCCGATCATCTTCCGAGCCAAAGGCACTGCCACCCTGCGGCGTAAGCACCCCCACCACGCGCAAACTTTGGTTGTTGATCCGCACGGTTTGGCCAACCGCTTGACCATTGCCAAATAAATCTTTGGCCAAGGTCGAACCCAAGACGATCACGGTATTTGCGCCTTGTAAATGCTCCTCAGTGATAAAACTGCCCTGTTGCATGGCCAAGTTGTTCACCACTTGAAACGACGGAGTTATGCCAACAATTTGGGCGCTTTTATCCGCCGATTTGGCGACAATTTGGGCATTTGAGTTAAGTTGGGGAGCCACGCCAATCACTGGCAGTTGCAAGGCTTCAATCGCCCGCGCATCGTCCATCGTCAAGTTTTGGGCAGCAGTCGCATTGCCAGGCCCACGATTTTGTGAGCCAGCCGAAATTGTCAGGACGTTCGTGCCAATTGCCTCAATTTCGCCAGTAATCGAAGCACTTGCCCCGTTGCCAAGCGCCAGCAACGAAACCACCGAGGCCACCCCAATAATCACCCCCAACATCGTCAGCAACGAGCGCACTTTATTAGCCAACAGGCTGCCAAACGAAATGCGCACCACTTCCCATAGGCTGCCAAAGCCACTTGAGCTAGCTTCAATCGGCTGAAATAGGATGTCGTCGCTGGCGGCGGGAGCGGGCGTGGGAACAGTTTGCACATCAAGCGTTGTCATCATTGCATCCTTTAATTACGCTGATCGCCAATCAACTGCCCATCGCGCATGGTCAGCACTCGCGCCGCATAGGCCGCCACGTCATGTTCGTGGGTCACCAGCACCACCGTAATGCCTTGCTCACGATTCAAGCGCCGCAGCAATTCCATAATTTCGATGCTGGTTTTGCTATCCAATGCGCCAGTTGGCTCGTCGGCCAAAATTACCGAGGGGCTGCCAGCCAAAGCACGGGCAATCGCCACCCGTTGTTGTTGACCGCCGCTCAATTCGTTGGGGCGGTGATCGACCCGCTGGCCCATGCCTACCAAATTCAGGGCGGCCATAGCGCGGCGTTGGCGTTCAGTGCCCGCAACCCCACGATAAATCATCGGCATTTCGACGTTGCGCAAAGCCGATTGGCGTGGCAACAAGTTGTATTGTTGAAAAATAAAACCCAATTTTTGCCCACGCACCAGCGCCAAATCGTTGCTCGAAAGCTGATCAACTGCCACGCCATCAAGCACATAGGTTCCTGAAGTTGGCGTATCCAAACAGCCGATCAAGTTCATCACTGTGCTTTTGCCGCTCCCGCTTGGCCCCATAATCGCTACAAAATCGCCCTTGTCGATGCTGAAACTCACGCCTTGCAGCGCTGCCACCAGCACATCACCCATTTGGTAGGTTTTGTGAATATCGCTCAAACTAATCATCAGCGGCCTCCGCCGAATAACCCACCATTGCCACTATCCGAGGCGGCAGTTGGCACGGCGATGATCGTATCGCCTTCATTCAAGCCACTCAACACTTCGGTAAATGAGCCATCGCTGATGCCAGTCACCACATCGACCTCACGTACACCAGCGCCATCGGGCACTTGCACCACCCGTCCGCTACCTTTGGGCAACAAGGCTGAATTTGGCACCAGCAATACATCACTTTTTTCGCTGAGAATAATGTTGGTGTTGACGGTCATGCCAACTTTAACCATTGGGTCGTTGCTAGGCACGCTAATTTTGACCCGATAAATCACCACGCCGTTCGATACTTCGGCCACCGGCGAGATATAACTGACCGTACCCTCGGCGCTCCAGGCATCGAGCGCATCAATCGTTAACTCAACTTTTTGATTCAGCGTAACTAATGCCACATCAGTTTCGCTCAAATTCAGCTCTACATACAAGCCACTACGATCAAGAATATGCATCACCGCACCGCTCGAAGGGCCACCAGGCACAATCGAAACCGAGGTAATCACGCCAGCAAAAGGAGCACGCAAGGTCGCATTATCACGTTGTAATTGCGCTTGTTTTAACGATTGCTCGCTTTGTGAAACTGCTGCTTCTTGAATCGCCAAATCAGTATCAGTTGGTGGGGCTGTTAATTTATCAAGGTTGGCTTCGGCTTGATCAACATTGGCTCGGGCTGCCGCAACATCAGCCGCCGTGCCACCTTGGGTCAATTTGCGCAAATTGGCTTTAGCTTGGTCGAGGTTGGCTTGGGCTGCCGCGACATCATCAGCGGTTCCGCCTTGTTTGAGTTTATCGAGGTTAGCTTTGGCTTGGTCGAGCGCGGCCTCAGCTTGGGTAATTTCGAGCGCGGTTGCACCTTTGAGCACAGTTTGCAATTGCACTTCAGCATCACGCACTTTGGCCTCAGCATTAGCAATATCCAAACCTTCTTGGGTTACGGCATTGTCATAGGCCAATTGGGCCGCGTCGAGCTTGGTTTGGGCATCTTGTTCATCGCGCACGGCATTGTTATAGCGATCCACATCGGTTTGATAGCCAAAATCATCGGGCTTTTTCTTCCAATTCCCATCAGCATCGTGGGTTTCCCAATACACTTGGCTGAGGCTGGTTTGGGCGTTACGCACCGCATTGGCGGCGGTATCACGATCAAGTGAGGCTTGATTTTTGGCCTTCGAAGCATCAGATTTCACTTGCTCTAAGCTTGATTTAGCCTGATCAAGCGTGGCTTGGGCGCTGGAAACCTTTTCTGGTTTGGGGCCAGCCCGCAGATCATCAAGCTTGGCTTGGGCTGAACGGACTGAGGCTTCGGCATTGGCCAAATCAGCTGGCGTAGCGGTGCCATTTTTGGCTTTGCGTAATTGGGCTTCGGCGTTAGCAACACTGGCTTGGGCCGAGGCAATATCAGCAGCGGTAGCATTGCCAGTTACGGTCTTTTGCAAATTGGCCTTCGCATTATCAACGCTGGCTTGCGAAGCGGCCAAATCCTCTGGGCGAGCATTGCCCTCTTGGGTTTGGCGCAAACGGGCTTGGGCACTTTGCAAATTGGCTTCAGCGGAAAGCACGCTTAATGCCAAATTACGATCATCAAGCTCAGCCAGCATCTGGCCTGCTACCACCTGTTGGCCTTCGCTGACCAAGACGGTGCTGACAATTCCAGTCGTTTGAAAGGTAAGATCAAGGCTTTGCTTGGGGTTAATCGTTCCGCTGCCAAGCACCGATGAAACCAAACGACCGCGCTGAATCGTCGTGGTAGTGCTGGCCGAGACGGTCGATGGATCATCGCCACCAAAGACAAACGGCATTAACACCAGCGCTAATAAGACCGCGCCGCCAATAACAAACCATTTATAGCCACGTTTTTTGGGCTGTGCTGAGCTTTCAGCCATCGGAAATCTCCTTATGCGACAATTTCTAGCTATACTGTAGTGAATTCCGGCGCGATCAGCATCGATCTTTATTTCGATCATTCATTCGCACGTTTTGGTGAAGCGGCGATCATCCATTTGGGTGATGCCGACGGCCCAAGCTTGGTCAATAGTTAAGTACTGGCTTGTGATCAAAGGCGCTAGCGATGAGCAATAAACTCAAAATCGACCGCGAACAAACCCAATGGCGCAGCAGCACAATTTTGCGCTCGCTGCCAATTATGTTAATTCCAATTGCGGTGGCAATTATTAGCCTGCTCTGGCTACGAATGAAGCTTCCCGCCGAGCAATTCAATCAACAACCGCAACGTGATGGCACACCAATTACCGCAATTGTGGTGATCATTATGTTTGTGTCGGCCTTAATTATCTTTGTACGTTTAGGCCGACCAACCATCTCAGCCTTTGCCTTAGTGGGCTTTTGGACACTGATCACCACCAGTTTGGCAGTACGCAGCGGGATCACCAGCTTTTTTCCGGCGCTGTTGGTCTTGCCAATTTGCGCCGCAGGCTTGTTGATTGATCGGAGTGCCAGCATTGGTTTAGCGGTCTTAGCCAGTTTGTTGGTAATCAGCCTCGCTTGGGCCAAACTTCAGGGCTACGATTTAGCTCGCCAAGCGCCGCCCTCAGTCTTCACTCGCTATCCTTGGCTGGTTTCAACCGTATTTTGGATTACGCTCTTTTGGATGGTCGCAAGCATGACCTGGCTCTTAGCGGGGAATTTACAACGAGCCTTGCAGCAAAGTCGTGCTCATGCCCAAGATTTGGAGCAGTTGCGCAGCCAATTGGAGCAGCGGGTGCAAGCCCAAACTGCTGAGCTTGCTCAACGCACCCATCGCGCAGAAGCATTGTATAACATCAGTAGTGCCCTAGCCCTACCAGCAGATATTACCCAAATATTACCGTTGATTGCCGAGCAAGCCCATCAATTGCTGCATGTCGATTACTCGTGGATTATGCTCAACCATCAGTGTCTTGCGGCCTATCCCGAAGCGGCTGTTCACGAACCACACTTGCAATTTGAGCCAACCCAAAACACATCAGTTATGTCAATATCCAGCAAATTTGGCGAGCATACCGCCTTGGTGCTGCCATTTCAACTTGAAAACGACCAAGTGCAATTAATTTTAGCTGGTGCAGCAATCGCCCAAACCAATACCGATGATCGTGCCCTCGCCGAGGGTTTGCGCGATCAAGCAGTGTTGGCCTTGAACAACCAACGTTTATTAGCCCAAGTGCGTGATAAAGCCATGCTCGAAGAACGCACCCGGTTAGCCCGCGATATTCACGATACTTTGGCTCAAGGCTTAACTGGTATTGTGATTCAGCTTGGGGCAACTCAACGGGCCTTAGTTTATAGCCCCAGCGAGAGTAGCACCCACTTGGCCTTAGCTAGCCGTATGGCCCGCGAAGCCTTGGCCGAAGCTCGCGCCTCGGTTTGGAATTTACGTGCACCCTTGCTGGATGCCAATAGCTTGACCAAGGCCATTCAGGAACTCGCGGCCCATCCCATGCGCTCTGATTTACAGGTTGATGTGCAGATTCATGGCCAAGTGCTAAGACTTGATTTGCACGACGAAACCGCCCTGTTACGGATCACTCAAGAAGCTTTGGCGAATGTGGTCAAACATTCCAAAGCTGAACATGTCAGCATTCAATTGATCTATGGGAATAGCAGCGTGGAGCTATTAATTCACGACAATGGCACAGGCTTCGATCAGGCGATTTTAACCAACCAAATGCAGATGACCAACCATTTTGGCCTGATTGGCATCCGCGAACGGGTCGCCCAAATCGGTGGTAGCCTACAATTAAGCAATCAGCATGGCGCGTTGGTTCATGTGCAAATTCCCTACAATCTGCCCCAAACAGCCTTGGTTGAAATGGAGTAACCTAATGATTCGTGTTTTAGTCGTTGATGATCATCCAGTTGTGCGCCACGGCTTGATGGCGATGCTCGGCTGGGAGCAGGATTTCGAGCCAGTTGGTGATGCTGCTGATGGTCAACAAGCAGTTAACTTGATCGAGCAACAACAACCTGATGTGGTGTTACTTGATTTGCGTTTGCCGCAACTGAGTGGCATCGAAGTGATGCGCCATACCCGTGCCAGCGCCCCCAATACCCGTTTTCTGGTGCTCACAACCTATGATACCGACGAATACATTGGGCCAGCCTTGAACGCTGGAGCCGCTGGATATTTACTCAAAGATGCGAGTCCTGAGGAAGTTTTTCGGGCGATTCGCTCAATTTATGAGGGTGGTGCCGCCTTGCAATCGGGTATTGCGGCGCGAGTGCTCAAACGACTAGCCACCGAGCCAGCCGAAGATGAGCTTTCGCAGCGTGAGCTTGATGTGTTGCAATTACTGGTACGGGGCGAAAGCAACAAAGCCATTGCCCTCAGCCTCAACATCTCCGAAAACACGATCAAATCGCATGTCAGCCATATTTTTAGTAAGCTCGATGTGCGCAGCAGGGCTGAGGCCGTGGCGGTTGCCTTGCAACGAGGCCTTGTAAAGTAGTTTAGTTAGGCTATGGAAACCGAACTTAAGCAGAGGCGCAGAGAGTTCTAATTAAACTATAGCCATATATTCTCTGCGCCTCTGCGTTAAAACCTCATCCACCTTCGTGGCCTTCGTGTTCTTCGCGGTTAACATAAAGCTCCCGAGCATCATCAACCAATCACCAAGCGTTGCGACTTGACATAGGTTAAAGCCAGTGCTATCCTAGCCCAAAATTCTGTGTAGCAGAATTATATCCTTGTAAAACTAATAATTACAGCAAACAGTGAGGAACCGATGGATAAGCACATCAAAACCATCGCCCAACTTAATCGGCTTGTACATGAACCAGTTCGCTTACAAGTGATGAGCTATCTTGCTACCGTTGATGAAGCAGATTTTCTGTATCTAATGAACGAACTTGAGCTAACCCAAGGCAATCTTGGCTCGCACATGAGCAAACTTGAGGCCGAAGGCTATATCTCAGTTACCAAAGAATTTGTGGCACGTCGCCCGCGCACCAGCTATCGCCTAACCTCGGATGGCAAGGTGGCGATCAAGCAATATTGGCGGCTGATGCGCTCGATTGCCAGTGATGTGAACGATTAAAGAACAAAAGGCCTTGGGAAATTCCCAAGGCCTTTGCTTTTGGTTTTAGAAATTAGCGTTCAACTGACTTGTTAGCTGGAATTGCTGGCAAACAACCATTGAATGGATAATGGTGTGATTCGCCACCACCAATCAATGAGTTACCAATCAATGTCCCGTTGATTTGGCCATTGCTAAAGCTTACATCAGCAAATGGAGCCAAGATTGTACCTTTGATGCCAATCCCTGAGAGGCTAAAGCTAGTGGCTTGGTAGAAGTTGTAGACAATCTTGGTTTGATCAACATTTGTCAAGAAGGTTTCGAAATTTTGCATTCGATTGTTCGTGCCAGTGATATTAATCAAGACTGATGAACTTGCTGGAACGTTGATGTTCAAGCCATTAGCATTATTCAATTGAGCACCATCAACCGTGAAGATATTCAGGGTTGTATTGGTTCCGCTCAACTTGACTGCACCATATTCATAGACCGTCGTGCCATTAGCACTCAAGCCACCCCAAGCTTGCGAACGGTTGCGCAATGAAGTTTGCTCGTTGGCAAAGTTGATTGGTTGGCCTTGGCGAACGGTACCATTCAAGACGCTAACGCCATTCAATGATTTAGTCGTGCCATAAACCACATTGCCGTTGTAAACCGAACCGTTGGTGTAGGTCAACGAACCGCCGGCAACTAAGTCGTCGCGCGTACCATTTGAATTGGTCAAGCGCACGCCAACCCCAAAGTTTTGGAAGTTGATATTGCCACCAGCAGCGACCCGACCTTCAATATCGGTGTTGCTTTGGGTGATGTTGCCAAAGGTAAAGACATTGAAATCGCCAGCAGTGCCTAACCCTTGTGGTACACATTGGTTACCAGGCACAGGAGTACTGGTTGGTACTGGAGTACTAGTTGCTGTTGGCACTGGCGTGTTAGTCGCGGTTGGCAACGGTGTGCTGGTTGC